>JAURVS010000361.1 GCA_030655355.1 Sphingopyxis sp. | reverse complement strand
ACGCCTTTCATGCATGGCGGGGATTAAGGTGCCTTCTGGTTGCGGTTCACAGCGCACTGTGCGTAAATGCAAAAGCACCGGACATGGCAACCGCTCTAACCATGACAATTTAATGAGCCGGTCGGCGCGTTCTACAAGACGAGCATCTGTTGACGATAAAGGTTTGCGTTCGTCGCGCATGCTCATGGGTGGAAATAGCAATTGCCTCTGACTGACGAACGGCAGATGCGCAATTTAGCCGGACTTTATGTCGAGCCGCGACACGCGTGCCGCCCAGAGTCTTGGGTCGCAACCCGGCTTCCCTTTTCGGGCGGCTTAGGTCGTGTTGCTCACTCTTTGCGCCGGTCGTCAATATTCACGTGCTCCGACATCAGTTCCGCTCTCAACTGCGCTTTGGCAATCTTGTTCGCGCCGCTCAACGGCAGAGAGGTTGGATAGATAGTGACTGCGCGCGGGCATTTATAATGGGCGAGGTGCGCGCGCGAAAAGCTGATGATTTCGTCCGGCGAAGTCTGAACGCCCGGTTTCAGCGCAACGATGCAATGGACCACTTCTCCCCAATAGCTATCGGGAAGACCGATGACCGCGCATTGCGCAACCGCCGGGTGGGCGCTGACGACATTCTCCACCTCTTGCGAGAAGATATTCTCGCCGCCCGAGATGATCATGTCCTTGAGGCGATCGACCACGAAGAGATATCCCTCCCGATCAAGATAGCCGGCGTCGCCGGTGTGCATCCAGCCATTTTCGATCGCCGCCGTGGTCAAGTCGGGGCGGTTCCAATAGCCCGTCATCACATTTGGGCCGCGAACGATGATTTCGCCGACGTCTCCGGCATCCAGACGGCGTCCGTCGGGTGCCACGATCGCGATGTCGGCAAGCGGGACGGCGCGGCCGGCCGACCGCAACAGGTCGGATCGGCCCGACGCATGGTCGTCCGCGCCCAGCATTGTCGCGACCGGCGACAATTCGGTCATGCCATAAGATTGGACAAAGCGGACGTCGGGAAAAGCATTCATCATCTCGACCAGCAGCGACAGAGGCATCGGTGCCGAGCCGTAGGAAAGAAGCGCGAGCGAAGTGAGGTCCACGGATTTACGCGAGGGTTCGTCGAGGAGCGCGCGTATCATCGTTGGGACGAAAGTTGCATGTGTGACGCGGGTTCGTGCGATTTCCGCGAGGGTTTGTCCGGGATCGAAACGCGGCAGGAAGACATGCGTGCCGCCCGCCGCCGTCACGGAGAAAAGGCGCGCCGCCGAGCCGATGTGAAACAGCGGCCCATGGTGCAGGTGAATTGTGTCGCGCCCCAAGCCAAGCTCGGCCCGCGTATTGACGCTATTGGCGTCGAGATTGGCGTGACTAAGCATCACGCCCTTGGCTGCGCTTGTGGTGCCGCTGGTGTAGAAGATACACGCGAGGTCGTCGCATGCTCGTCCCTGCTCCGCGCACGGCCGCGCGCGCGCCAGTTCACGTTCAAATGATAGGAGCCCCGGCGGTGCCTGGCCCTCGCCGGCGTGGATCAGCCGTGCCGTGCCCGCCGCCGCGCTGAGGGGACCCGCCAGATCGGTAAATTCGTCACCCAGTATGATGATATCGGGCGCGCTGTCGCGGACCTGCGCAACGAGCTCATCCGACGACAGCCTGTGGTTTAGCGGAACGACAACTCCGCCCGCCCAGCATACGGCATAGAAGGACTCGATGGAACGGTGGCCATTGAGCGTGAGGAGCACGACGCGCCCGCCGGGCGACAAGCCGTGATGGACAAATGCGCCGGCCAGACGGGCGACGCGGTCCTCGAACTGCCGCCAGCTGAAAATCTTGTCGTCATCGACGATCGCCATCGCATCGCCGCGTAGGGCGGCTGTCTGAGTCAGCGACGTCCCAAGTCCGAACGCCATCTAACGACGGGTGCCGCTGGCCGTTGGTGTGCACGCCATGGCTTCGAATGTCATCGTCACTTCGCCTCCGCCATCGACCAGCAGGTCCGTTCCATTAACCCATGACGCCGCTTCGCCGAGCAGGAAACACACCGGTCCGACGATATCGACCGGATCGGCGTCGCGGCCGCCCGCCTGGCGCTTGATCCGGTCGAGCATCTCGCTGCCCATCGTGGCGTAAAAGTCGCGCAGGATCGGCGTGCTAACCGCGCCCGGGCTGACCGAATTAACGCGAACGCCGCGATGGAAATGCGCGCTAGCGGCAAGCGCCGAATAGAGGATGACGAGTTCCTTCGAGAAATCATAGGCCTCGGGCCCTTCATGACCGAGGTCCAGTATCGCCTGCAACGCGTCGTCCCAGTCCGCGCGCGCAAGGATCGTCTTTGACGCCTCCAGTCGAAGCCGCCAGTTGATTCCTGCCGCCGAAGCGACGTTCACGACCGCGCCGCCGTCGACGATGCGCGGCAGAAGCAGGCTGGTCAACGCGCGCACCGCCAGGAAATTGACCTGCGCGATCCGTTCAAGCGGTGCCGATCCCGGGACCCCCGCAACATTGACCAGCCCGTGGATCGGGACGGTGATCCGCGCTACTGCCGCGACAATCTGTTGCGGGTCGGCAAGGTCGCAGGGGAGGAAATCGAACATGGTCTCGTCGGGGCGGTGCCGGTCTATCCCGATCACATGACCCCCCGCATTGACAAGGGCGCGGGCAAGGGCGGCGCCGATGCCCGACGACACACCGGTGACGACGAAATTTCTTCCATGGCAGTGAAGACCGTGCATTGCGTCAGCCCGCACGATAACGGATCGGCATCGACGCGATACCGTTCACGAAGCGCGAGGGAAGAAGAACGGGATCGCCCGCGGGCTCGATGTCGCGAAGCTGGGTCAGCATCGCCTTGGCTAGGATCGGCAATTCCATCCGCGCAAGGTGCATGCCGAGGCAGATGTGGCGCCCGCCTCCGCCGAAACCCAGATGCGGATTGGGCTTGCGACGCACATCAAAGCGCTCGGCGTCTGCGAACTTGGCCTCGTCGCGATTTGCCGAAATATACCACATCACCACCTTGTCTCCCGCGGCGATCCGCTGGTCGGCGATTTGGCAGTCTTTTATCGCGGTCCGCCGCATATGCATGATCGGCGAGACGTAACGCACCAGTTCCTCGACCCCGAGCAGCGCGGTTGCATCGGGATCATTCCGCCATATCGCCATCTGGTCGCGATTTTCGAGCAGCAGGCGCATCAGATGGCCGCCCGCCGTGCCCGTCGTCTCCATCCCCGCTGTGACCAGAAGTTGGAAAAACATGCCGGCCTCCTCGTCGGACAGCTTGCGCCCGTCGATTTCGCTGTGGACGATCAGGCTCAATATATCCTCGCCTTCGGGCCGCCGTCGCCGGTCGCGCGCGATCATGGCGCCATAGGCGTTGAGCTCGGCAAAAGCCGCGGGAATGCGGGCGAGATGGTCGGCGCCATGGGCATCGGCGGCGAGCGCGACCATCGTCAGCTGGTGTAGATGGCGCCGATCCTCGCGCGGCGCACCCAGAAAGTCGCAGACAACCTCGACCGGATAGGGCTGCGCGATCTCGGAAACGAAATCGCAGGCTCCCTGGTCCCGGACTCGCCCGACCATCGCGCACGCATGATCTTCGGCGATCGTCCGCATCCGGTCGATCCCGCGCGGCGTGAAGGCGCGCGCGACGATCTGTCGGAGCCGCGTGTGTTCGGGCGCGTCCATATTGAGGAACCACCCTTCTGCCCGCGCTTCCGTCGCGCTCTGATCGCCCATATAGGTGCCTTGGCCGCTGATGAAATCGGGGCTGTTGCTGACCGCCAGAACGTCGGCATAGCGCGTAACCGACCAGAAGCCCTTCATCCCGCGCTCAGGCTCTTCGCTCATCTCGTGCCAACTGACAGGCTTGTCGCGGCGGAGCGCAGCCAGCGCGTTCATGCGGTCTGGACGCCGCCAGAAGGCGAGGCTGGCGAGATTGAGCGTGTCAACGTCGATGCTCATGCCGGTTCGTCCGCGGTCACCGGCGCGCGCGTCGCGGCAAGTAGGTGGCCGATCCCCTCGTCCAGCAGGGCGTCATCAATCGTTAGCGGAGCTGACAGGCGGATCGTAGACGACCGATAGCCGCAGGGCAGAAACAGGACGCCAAGCTCGCGGGCGCGTGCCGCGATTTCGGCGGTGCGCGCCGGCGATATGCGCCCCGGTGCATCGACGACGTCGAAGGCGACCATCGCGCCGTTCTGGCGAACCGCGCCGATCGCGGTGAAACCCGGTTCGGTTCGGGCGCGCTCGATCCGATTGCGCATCACCGCGCCGATGTGCTCGGCCCGCGCCATCAGCCCTTCGCGTTCGATCGTGTCGAACACCGCGAGCGCGGATGCGCAAGAGACCGGATTGCCGGCGAAGGTGCCGCCGAGAGCGCCGGGGGACGCAGCGTTCATTAGGGCGGCGCGGCCCACGATCCCCGCGAGCGGCAGGCCGCCACCGATCGCCTTGCCGACCGCGATGATATCGGGTTCGATATCATGATGCTCGATCGCAAAAAAGCGCCCGGTGCGGCCGAAACCCGACTGGATTTCGTCGGCGATCAGGACGATGCCATGCGCGTCGCAGAGGCGGCGCAGCGCCAGCATGAATTCGCGCGGCGCCGCCACGAACCCGCCCTCGCCCTGCACCGGCTCGATGATGATCGCGGCGGTCTGGTCCGGCGCGAGCGCGGCGTGGAAAATCTCATCGAGGCTGGCAAGCGCGCCTTCGGTGTCGGTGCCATGGCCAGGGAATGGTGCGTGAACAACGCCCTGCAACAGCGGCTGGACGCCAGTGCGGAGCGGCGCGATCTTGCCGCTGAGTGCGGCGGCGAGCTGTGTCCGCCCGTGAAAAGCGCCGCTGAACGCGATCACGCCAAGTCGGGCGGTGGCGATCCGCGCGACCTTGATGGCATTTTCGACTGCTTCAGCGCCGGTGGTGAACAGCGCCGAGCGCGCGTCGGCAAAAGGCGCGCGCGCATTCAGCGCCTCGCACACGGCGATATAGGGTTCGTAACCGTTCACCGGAAATGCGACATGGGCATAGGCGGCGAGCTGCGCCTCGATCGCCGCGCGCACCGCCGGATGTCCGTGCCCAAGGTTCAACACGGCGATGCCTGCCGCGAAATCGACATAGCGCCGACCATCGACATCCCACAGCTCGGCGCCGCTGGCGCGCGCGATGTAGAGCGGGTGGGTGGTCGCCGCGCTGGTCGCAACGGCGGCGGCGCGGCGGGCCGTCAGTTTTTCGGTTTCAATCATCGTGCGGCTCCGTCGGCATAGAGGTCCGATCGCCAGACCATCATTTTTTCGACCTGCAACTCGCGCATCGTATGGGGAATGCCGCCGACGCCGAGACCCGACGCGCGCAGGCCCGCGAAGGGCATCCAGTCGGTGCGGAAAAGGCTGGTTTCATTGATCATCACCGCGCTGGCGTCGATCCGCCGGTAACAGCGCATCGCGGTGTCAAGGTTGCGGGTGAAGGCGGCAGCCTGAAAAGCGAAAGGCAAGCTGTTGGTGCGGCCAATCGCTTCATCCAGGTCGGCAAAGGGAAAAACCGCAATCGCCGGGCCGAAAATCTCGCTGGTCGCGACTTTGCTGTCTTCGGGCGGGTTGAGCAGGACGGTGTTGGCATAGCAAGTTGGCGACAAGGCGCGTCCGCCGGTGACGAGCTGTCCGCCTGCCGCTGCAGCCTCGCCCACCCAGGCGTCGACGCGCGCCAGCGCCTCGCCGCTGATCAGCGGGCCGACGTCGGTGGTCGCAAGCGCCGGATCGCCGGTCACCAGCGCGTCGCCGAAGGCGGCGATGCGATCGGCCACCTCGGTAGCGATCCCCGCATCGCAGAAGAGGCGTTGCACGGATACGCAGGCCTGACCCGCGTGCCAGAATCCGGCGCGGGCGATGCGCGGGATCGCGGCGTCGAGATCGGCGTCGGCTGCGACGATCACCGGCGCCACTCCACCATGTTCGAGCGCGCAGCGCGCGCCGGCTGGCAGCAGCGCGCGCAACTGCCAGCCGACCGCAGCAGATCCGATAAAGCTGAGGAATGCGATGCGGCGATCCGCGACGATCGCGGCAACCTCTTCATTCGAGGACGGCAGGACCATTTGGGCCCAACCGTCGGGCAAGCCGGCTTCGGCCAGCATGGCGATGATCGCGCGGCAGCTGAGCGGGGTTTTCGGCGAGGGCTTGACGATCACCGGAGCGCCGACGGCGATGGCGGGCACCAGCTGATGGATCACGAGATTGAACGGATGATTGAAGGCGCTGATAGCTAGAACGACGCCGATCGGTTCATATTGGGTAAAGGCGACGCGGTCGGCCGAGGTGGCGTTGAGGCCCATGGGGACGACATGCCCGGCGTTGGTGCGCAATTCCTCGATCGCGATCGCGACACATTCGAGGCCGCGGTCGATCTCGGTCCGGGCGTCGCGGAGCGGCTTGCCGCTTTCACGCGCAACCTGCAGCGCCAGCTCCTCATGCCGCGCGGCGACCAGCGTTTCGAAACGCCGCAGGATCGCGATTCGCTCAATCTTGCCCAGCCAGGCGGACCGGCGACGAAATAGCGCGTCCGCGGTGGCGAGGGCCGCTTCAATCTCGCTAGGACTGCTGTAAGCGACGTCGCCGATCGGCTGATTATCGAAGGGTGCGTAAACGGTCAGCATTTGCATCTTGCGCCTCTGTCGAAGGGGATGGGACGGCGCGTCATGGCCGGTAGGTGATCCAGCGGGTTTTGAGCGCGGTGTATTTGTCAAAGGCGTGCATCGAATTGTCGCGGCCGTTGCCCGACTGTCGCACGCCGCCGAACGGGACGAGCGGGGATATGAGGTCGGTCGCATTGACGGTAACGGTCCCCGCCTCGAGCGCGTCGCTGACGCGCAGCGCGCGGTCGAGACTGTCGGTAAAGACCGACGCCATAAGGCCGTAGGGTGAGTCATTGGCGATCGCGATCGCCTCTTCCTCGGTGCGGAATGGGATGACGCAAAGCACGGGGCCGAATATTTCTTCGCGCGCAATCCGCACGCTCGGGTCCGCTTCGAAGATTGTCGGCGTCACGAAATTGGCCGACCCGCCGATGGTTACGCGGTCGCCGCCGAGCAGAAGCCGGGCTTCGCGTTTTCCCGCTTCGATATGGGCCATGACCCTGCCGACATGCTCTTCGTCTATCAGCGCCCCCATCAGGCAGGCGAGGTCGAGCGGATCGGTCGGGGCATGGTCGCGCGCGATGGCGGCGATGCGCGCGACCAGCGCGTCCTTGATAGATTCCTCGACCAGCAAGCGGCTAGGCGAGGAACAGACTTCGCCCTGATTGTAAAACACTTTCGCCGCCTGGCGCGCGGCTGCGTCGAGGTCCGCCGTATCGGCGAAGACGATGTTCGGGCTCTTGCCGCCGCATTCGAGCCACACCGACTTCATGTTCGATTCGCCCGCGTAGCGAAGGAAGCGTTTGCCCGTCTCGGTCGATCCGGTGAAGGCGAGGCAGTCGATATCGCCGTGACGCCCGATCGGTTCGCCGACGTCTTCGCC
>JAURVS010000081.1 GCA_030655355.1 Sphingopyxis sp. | reverse complement strand
CGGAAGAAGCAGTTCGTCCCGGCGAACAGCGCATCGATCTTGGCTGCGTCGCCGGGCGCCGCGAACATGCCGCCGATCACCTTGTCACCGGTACCGATGCTGAATTCTTCGCCCAGCGTGCTGTCCTCCATATCGACGATCGACACCGACTCCTTCGCCTTGGCGCGCGTCGTGCCGATGGCGATGCCGCTCATCGTTGAGTAGGTCGAAGCGCCGGGCTCGTTACCGAGGAACCAGCCGACGAACTTGCCGTCCTGAAAGTTCAGCGTCATCGCGTCGTACCGGGTGAATTCCATCGATCCGGCGCCGCATTCCTCGTTGTTGCTGCGGTCGTCTTCCTTGCCGGCGACGTTCGCGAGCGCCGTTTCGGCCTGCGCGCGCGGAACGCCGAAGGCGAGCAAACTGGCCTTGCCGCTTGTCTTGTCGACAAAGCGAAGCCCCTCGCCATCAAGGCTCACGGCGGTGGTCGCCGCGTTCGGGCCATCAGCCTTCGCCTCCGGCACCGCGGGCGCAACGGGATCGGCGTCGGCGGGAGCCTTCTCGGCGGCAGGTTTGCACGCAGCGAGCAGGCCGATCATCGCCAAGGTCATATATTTGCGCATGCCTATCTCCTGTTCCGAACGAGCGGTTCCATCGCCATCACCAATATCGCACCCAGCGTCGCAAGCGCCATATCCTTTTGTGCGTCCCACATATCGCCCTGCTGTCCATTGTAGCGATCGGCGGTTTCGCCCGCCGCGACGATCGTGAGCAGCCATTCAAAGATTTCGTAAAGGCAAGATATCGCCAAGACCCAACCAAGCACGGTAAACGCTGCACCGCGCCGCGAAAGCCCACCCCAACGCAGCGCGATCTCCGCGACGGGAACCACCGACAGCGCGCCAAAGGCAAAATGGACCAGCCGGTCATAATGATTGCGCGTCCAGCCGAAGGCATCGGACATGGTCGTACCGGTCAGCGCGCGCGCCCAGTCGTCATAGGGCACATTGCTGTAGGCGTAGCGTCCGCCCAGCGTGTGAAGCGCCATGAATGCGACGATGCAGGC
>JAURVS010000063.1 GCA_030655355.1 Sphingopyxis sp. | reverse complement strand
TCCGGCCGTTCTCATTTCAAAGGGTCCCTTCTTGACCGACGCGCCTCGACCTTCGCCAGACCTGGCGATCGCCGCCCATAATGTGACGCTCACACTCGGAAGCGACAAGGCCCCTGTCGAAATTTTGCGCGGCGTCGATCTCGACGTGCCCGCGGGCACCTCGGTTGCGCTGCTCGGGCCATCTGGGTCGGGAAAAAGCTCGCTGATGGCGGTGCTCGCCGGGCTGGAGCGCGCCAATGGCGGGAGCATTCGCGTTGCCGGGCTCGATTTCACGACGATGGACGAGGATGATCTGGCGCGCGCGCGGCGCGGCCGCATTGGCATCGTGTTGCAGGCGTTCCACTTGCTGCCGACAATGACGGCGCTCGAAAATGTCGCAGTGCCGCTCGAACTCGCGGGCATCGCTGATCCCTTCGGGCGCGCCGCGGCCGAACTCGAAGCCGTCGGACTCGGCCACCGGCTGACGCATTACCCGTCGCAATTGTCGGGCGGCGAGCAACAGCGCGTCGCGATCGCGCGCGCGATGGCAAGCTCGCCTGCGATCATTTTTGCCGACGAGCCGACGGGCAATCTCGACACCGCGACTGGGCAGGCGATCATCGAGCTGATCTTCGCCCGCCGCGAAGCGCTGGGCGCGACCTTGCTGATCATCACGCACGACCCTGAACTCGCCGAACATTGCGACCGCGTGGTCGTGATGCACGACGGGCGGATCGAAGAGCGGGCGGCGTGATCCCCATGGTCAGCGAACGGGTCTTGGGGGTTTTGCTCTGATGCTCCCTCTCGCAACACTCTGGCGCATTGCCCGCCGCGACCTCGCGGCGCGTATCCGTGGGCTGAGATTGCTCGCGGTCTGCCTGTTCCTAGGCGTTGCGACGCTCGCGGCGATCGGCAGCCTGACGAGCGGTATAACCTCCGAACTCGAAGCGCGCGGACAGACGATCCTGGGCGGCGATGTCGAATTCGGGCTGCCGCAGCGCGAAGCGACCGCCGAAGAAATGGCGGGCTTCCGAAGCGTCGGCGTGCCGTCATCGACTGTGCGGATGCGCGCGATGGCGAATGCGCCGGGCGGCGATGCGCTGCTGTCCGAATTGAAGGCGATCGATAGCGCCTATCCCCTTTATGGTACGTTGCGACTGGACAGCGGCGCGCGCAAAGGGCCGCCGCCGCCGGGCAGCATCTGGATCGGCAAGGATCTGGCCTCGCGGCTCGACCTCAAGGTCGGTGGCGGAGTCAAGTTTGGTGAAAAGACGTTCCGGATCGACGGCATCATTGCCGAGGAACCCGACCGGCTGGGCGAAGGCTTCACACTCGGACCCGTGGCGATCATCGGCCTGTCGGACCTGCCCGCGACGCAGTTGATCCAGCCAGGCAGCCTTTACGAAAGCAAATATCGCCTCCGCCTGCCCGACAGCGCCAATCCCGAAGCGGTCGGCAAGGCACTCACCGCACGG
>JAURVS010000062.1 GCA_030655355.1 Sphingopyxis sp. | reverse complement strand
GACGCGGATATTCTCGTTGCCGAGATCGCGTGCGATCGGGAGCGTCATGCCGACAACGCCGCCCTTCGACGCCGAATAGGCTGCCTGACCGATCTGGCCGTCTTCAGCCGCGACCGATGCGGTGTTGACGATCGCGCCGCGCTCGCCGTCTGCCATCGGATCGAGCGTCAACATGCCCGCCGCCGACTTGGCGATGCAGCGGAAGGTGCCGACGAGGTTGATCTGGATGATCCAGTTGAACGCATCGAGCGGGAAATGCTTGATGCTGCCGTCTTCCTTCGAGCGGCTGGCGGTCTTGATCGCATTGCCGGTGCCTGCGCAATTGACGAGGATGCGTTCTTGGCCATGCGCTTCGCGCGCCTTGGCAAAAGCCGCGTCGACGCTGGCGTCGTCGGTGACATTGCACTCGCAGAATATGCCGCCGAGTTCGGCAGCGACCGCAAGGCCTTTTTCTTCCTGAAGGTCGAAGATGGCGACCTTCACGCCCTTGGCGGCAAGCGCGCGTGCGGTGGCGGCGCCAAGGCCCGATGCGCCGCCAGTGACGACGGCGGATACGGTGGAGTCGAGTTTCATGGGTTTCTCCTAGAAGCCCTCCCCTTCAGGGGAGGGTTTGGGTGGGGCATGTCATGGGACAAGGGCTGCAAACACGCCCTCCCCCGACCCCTCCCGCAAGCGGGAGGGGGGAAGCTGTTACAGTCGTTCGATGATCGTGACGTTTGCCTGACCGCCGCCTTCGCACATCGTCTGAAGACCATATTTGCCGCCGGTCGCGTCGAGCACGCCGAGCAAAGTTGCCATCAGCTTTGTGCCCGAAGCGCCGAGCGGGTGGCCGAGCGCGATCGCGCCGCCATGCTGGTTAAGCCGGGCGTGATCGGCGCCAAGATATTTGAGCCACGCGAGCGGCACGGGCGCAAAGGCTTCGTTGACCTCATAGGCGTCGATATCTTCGATGCGGAGCCCCGCGCGCTTCAATGCCTTTTCGGTCGCGAACAGAGGTTCTTCGAGCATGATGACCGGATCGCCCGCGGTCACCGAGACATGATGGATGCGCGCACGCGGGGTCAGGCCATGATCCTTGAGGGCCTGTTCCGACACGATGAGCGCAGCGGATGCGCCGTCGCAGATCTGGCTCGACGATGCAGCGGTGATCGTGCCGCCTTCCTGGAGGATCTTGACGCCAGCGATGCCTTCGAGCGTCGCATCGAACCGGATGCCTTCGTCGACGAGATGCGTCTGCCGACCTTCGGGCGTATCGACGTCAAGGCCGATGATCTCGCGCTTGAAAAGACCCGCTTCCGTCGCGGCCTTCGCGCGGCGATGGCTTTCGAGCGCATAGGCATCGAGGTCGTCCTTGGTGAAGCCATGCTTTTTGACGATCATTTCGGCGCCCATGAACTGGCTGAACATGATGCCGGGATATTTTTCCTCGAGCCGCTCGGATTTATAGTGGCCGAGGCCCTCCTTGATGAACAAAGTCGCGACAGAACCCATCGGGACGCGCGTCATGCTTTCGATACCGCTGGCAAGAACGATGTCCTGCGTGCCCGAAAGCACGGCCTGCGCAGCGAACATCATTGCCTGCTGCGACGATCCGCACTGGCGGTCGATCGTAACGGCCGGAATCGAATCGGGCAGGTTCGATGCGAGCACGGCGTTACGGCCGAGGTCCATCGTCTGCTGCCCGCCCTGCGACACGCAGCCAGTGATGACATCGTCGATTTTCGATGTGTCGAAATCATTGCGGTCGGCGATCGCATCGAACACCGCGGCACCAAGGTCGACGGGATGGATACCGGCGAGCTTGCCGCCACGTTTGCCACCCGCGGTGCGGACGGCGTCGACAATATAGGCTTCGGCCATGGGAATATTCCTTTCGTGTGATTTCGAGCGATCAGAGCTTGCGCCCGATCAGTTCCTTCATGATTTCATTCGTGCCGCCAAAGATGCGGGTGACGCGTGCGGCGCGCCAAGCGCGGGCGATCGGATATTCGTTCATATAGCCTGCGCCGCCGTGAAGCTGGAGACATTTGTCCATCACTTCCCACTGAAGTTCGGTGTGCCACAGCTTTGCCGCGGCGCCCTCTTCGGGGGTCAGCTCTTTCTTCAGATGCCGCGACAGCGCCCAGTCGAGATGCGCCCAGCCCACCTGCAATTTGGTCTTGAGGTCAGCGAGGACGAAGCGCGTATTCTGGAAATCGAGGATCGGCTTGCCGAACGCCTTGCGGTCGCGAGTGAATTCGACCGTGTCGTCGAAAGCGCGCTGCGCCGATGCCTGTGCCGACACCGCAATCGAAAGCCGCTCCTGCGGCAGTTCGCTCATCAGATAGATGAAACCCTTGCCCTCTTCGCCGAGGCAGTTGGTGATTGGCACGCGCACATCGTTGAAGAACATTTCCGACGTGTCGGCTTCGTCCTGCCCGATCTTGTCGAGATTGCGGCCGCGCTCATAACCTTCGCGGTCGGCTTCGACGAGGACGATCGACACGCCCTTCCACGCGGGCTGCACCTCGGTGTCGGTCTTGACGCAGACGAGGATCAGGTCGGCATTCTGGCCGTTGGTGATGTAGGTCTTCGACCCGTTGATGACATAGTGATTGCCATCCTTCTTTGCGGTCGTGCGCATCCCCTGAAGATCGCTGCCGGTGCCCGGTTCGGTCATCGCGATCGCGGTGATCACTTCACCAGCGACCATTTTGGGCAGCCAGTGCTTCTTCTGCTCTTCGCTGCCATATTTGACGATATAGCTGGTGACGATGTCCGACTGGAGCGAGAAGCCCGTCGTGGCGCGGCCGTAATAGGCGCTCTCTTCGTCGACGACTGCGTTGTAACCGAAATCGAGGCCCAGCCCGCCATATTCTTCGGGAACTGTCGGGCACAGCATACCAAGCTCGCCCGCCTTCGGCCAAATGTCCTTGGGGACGATTCCATCCTCGGCCCATTTCGCGGCGTTCGGGGCGATTTCCTTTTCGAGGAACTGGCGGACCGTGGCGCGAAACGCCTCATGATCTTCGGAGTAGGCGGAGCGCGACAGATTATCGAGCGACATGGTCTTTCCTTTTCCCGGGGCGCAGCGTTGGCGCGGATGTTTGCGAAGGTGCCACGCAGCGCGTAGTCGTTGGCGCCTAACTGGCCTTACGTTTACGTCCACGTCAAGTAGAAATGCCGCTACGGCCTTCAAGATGCGGCAAACGCGGCGGTAGCGGCGCTGACCCGATGCCTGCGGCGTTTGGTGCCGACATCTTGCACCACGCTGTCATGTCGGGTTAAGACGCCTGCATACATGGTTTCGTCCGAAACCTTATTCCCCGGGAGATTTACCGATGTCGCGCAACGCGCACCCTTTTGCCCGTCATATGTCGATGATGCTTGCATCGACTGCCCTGCTTGTGGGTTATAGCCAGATGACCGCAACCGCCGCTGAACCCACCGCCGCCGCCAAGCCGGCCCCCGCCGCCCCCGCGGGCGAAAACCCGATGCTCGCGCCGTGGACCGGCCCGTTCGAAGGGGTGCCGCCCTGGGACAAGATGGACCCTGAGCTGTTCCCCGACGCCTTTACAAAGGCGATGGCCGAAACCAAAGCGCAGGTGCAGGCGGTGATCGATAATCCCGCAGCGCCGACATTCGAGAACACGCATGTTCCAATGATGCTCGCGGGCGACACCGCCGACCGGCTGTTCGCTTTGTGGGGCGTGCAATCGTCGAACAAGTCGAACGACCGCGTCGAGGCGATCGACGCCGAATGGAGCCCCAAAATCTCCACATTCTACACCGAGTTGTTCCTCGAGCCGAAACTCTTCGCGCGCTACAAGGCGGTGTACGACAAACGAAACAACAGCGGGCTCAACGCGCAGCAGATCCGCATCGTCGAGCGCAGCTATGACGAGATGGTTCGCGACGGCGCCAATCTGTCGCCCGAGAACAAGGCGAAGCTCGTCGCAATGAATGCGAAGCTCGAAGGCCTGTTCTCGAGCTTCTCCTCGAAGCTGCTCGGCGACGAAAAACTTTACACCTTCGTCACCGACAAGGCCGAACTCGCGGGGCTCGAGCCGAGCTTCGTCGCGTCGCTCGCCTCGGCTGCCGACGCGAATGGCAAGCCCGGCCAGTGGGCGATCAAGAACACCCGGTCGTCAGCGCAGCCGGTGTTGCAGGGCGCGACGAACCGGAGCTTGCGCGAGAAAGTCTATAAGGCGTTCATCGCCCGCGGAGACAATGGCGACGCCAATGACACCAACCAGACAATCGCCGAGATATTAAAGCTGCGCCAGCAGCGCGCCGAACTGCTCGGCTTTGCGACGCACGCCAATTATCGCATGGCCGATACGATGGCGAAGACCCCCGAAAATGCGATGGGCCTGATGATGAAGGTCTGGCCGGCCGCGGTCGCACGCGTCAAGGAAGAGGTCGCCGACATGCAGGCGATTGCCGATGCCGAGGCGAAAGCAGGCAAGGGTCCGAAACTGACGATCGAACCGTGGGACTATCGCTTTTATTCGGAAAAGGTCCGGAAGGCGAAATACGACCTCGATGAAAGTGAAGTGAAGCCATATCTTCAGCTCGACAAGCTAACGCAGGCGATGTTCTGGTCGGCGGGACAGCTCTATGATTTGGGGTTCCGCGAAAACACCGGCACCGTCCCTGTCTTCGACCCCAAGGTCAAAACCTTTGAGGTCTATAACCTCAAGACGAACGAGAATGTCGGGCTGATCTATCTCGACAATTTCGCGCGCGACGGCAAACGCTCGGGCGCATGGATGACGACGTATCGCAGCCAGCAGACGCTCGGCGGCGAGCGCAATGTCCTTGCGTCAAACAATAATAATTTCACCGAAGGTGCCAAGGGCGAGCCGACTCTGATCAGCCTCGACGATGCGACGACCCTGTTCCACGAATTTGGCCACGGCATCCATTATCTGCTCCAGCACATCAACTATCCCGCACTCGCCGGGGTGCCGCGCGATTTCGTCGAGTTCCCGAGCCAGGTGAATGAGAATTGGTTCATGACCCCCGAAGTGCTGTCGAAATATGCGACGCACTACAAGACGGGCGAACCTATGCCGCAGGCGCTGGTCGACAAGATCCTCGCGTCGAACAAGTTCAACCAGGGCTTCGAGACGGTCGAATATCTGTCGAGCGCGATCGTCGACATGAAGATCCATGACCGCAAGGTGCCGGTGACCGACGTCGACAAGTTCGAACGCGAGACGCTGGCCGAAATGGGCATGCCGAAAGAAATCGTCATGCGCCACCGCCTGCCGCAGTTCGGCCATCTGTTCAGCTCGGACGCCTATTCGGCTGGCTATTACAGCTATCTCTGGTCCGAGACGATGGATGCCGACACCTGGGCGGCGTTCACCGAAGCGGGCGGCCCGTGGGATCGCACCGTTGCCGACAAGTTCCGCACGATCCTGTTGATGACCGGCAACGAGACCGACCGCGCCGAAGCCTATCGCGCCTTCCGCGGGCGTGATCCGGACGTGAAGGCGCTGCTGAAAAAGCGCGGTTTTCCGACGGAGTAAGGCGTAATCCACCGGGGAGGCAAAGGGGGCGATTTCGCCCCCTTTGTTTTTGGTGCGCGCGCTCTGCTTCCGTCGTCACCCCAACCTTGATCGACGATTATGCCGGTCGAGCAATAAGCGTTCCCCGGCGAAAGCCGGGGCCCAGAAGGCACGGCGCTGGGCCGCGTGGACCCCGGCTTTCGCCGGGGAACAGATGAAGTCCCGATTTGATCCGGGGCCGGCCCCTTGAAGGAAAAGGCGGGCCCCGGATCAAGCCCGGGGTGACGGAGATGGAGGTGGGTCTCCCCTCCCGCTTGCGGGTGGGGGGGGGGGGGGGCACGCGACGTTGCATCCAGCCCACCCTGCTGCGACTAGCGAGCAAGCTCGCAAGACTCGCTGCCCCTCGCCGCAAGCGGGAGGGGCAAACCGCTTTCTGCCGCAATCTTAGTCACCCGGCGTTTGAAAACCAAGCGACGGAGCTCCCTTATGCCATTTTGTGCTGAGGGCCGCTGAAGCGAAGCGATGCATGCCTCCCATCCGGCGCCGAGTTCGACATCGGGGGGCAGACTGGCATTTACCAAACGCTTGGTCTGGCCGATCGCCCATTTGTCGAAGCTTTTCCCTTGACCTCAAAGCCCACAACAGCGGCTGCCATGACTGTATCGCCCAATAAGGGGTGAATTCACCGCTGCCACAGCATAGCTGCCGGCCAGGACGCCGAGCGAACCAAACATCGGGGTGTCCCGGCGTGGTGGAGGACCCCGTCGCTCGGGTCGCACCGAGCCTCAGTCGGGATCTGTGTGCGCCAGAACAAGCGTGACTCCGAGGACGAGCAGATCTAGCGCCATCACTTTGATCAAAGGCGTCACTTCGGTGAAGGGCCAGCCGAAGGCGATGGCCAGCGCGACGGCAA
>JAURVS010000061.1 GCA_030655355.1 Sphingopyxis sp. | reverse complement strand
CGGCAGGGCATGCCTTCACGGTGTCTCGACTTCGCTCGACACGAACGGAGGATGGGGCTGCGTCTAAATCACCCGCCGCAACGTCTAGATCACCCGCCGCAACACCGCCGTCCGGCCTTCGCTTCCCGTCAGAATCAGCGTCCCGTCGTCACCGAACGTCAGCCGAACCGGTGTCGCCATCAATTTGAAAAAGCTCTGCTCCACTTCCATGCCGGGACACGCCATTTCGGTCGCCACCAGCGGCCCCGCGGTCAGCATGTCGTCAGTCGCCGAATAGCGGCCCGAAAAGCGGTTGCAGCCCGCGCTGCCGCTCAGCAGGTCGCCGTCGAATTGCAGCGAGGTCGGGCGGTCCGACGTAATCGGCTTTCCGCCGATCGACACGAAGGTCCAGTTCGACCCCGCGAGCGTGTCCGGTGGCAGGATTGCGCCGCCGCAACCCTGTACGCTTTTCCCGTTGGCGACGACCCGCACCGTGTCGGAATAAAGGCGGTCGCTCATTCCGTCGCTGCACTTCGCCTTCTGGATAACGACCGACAGCCGGTCGGTTGCATAGGTCCGCCCGTTCGTTGACGACTTCGCGCCGGGGTTCGGCACCATGATCTTCGTCGCGCCATAGTCGCCATCATAGTTGAGCCGCGACGGGGTGATTTCGAGCGTCCATCCGGGTTCGGTGCCGAGCGCCATATAGGCAGCAGGCTGATCGCCCGGACCTTGCGGCGGCGTATCGGAAACGGGGGCGCAGGCGGCGAGCGCGAGCAGCGAAGCGGCGGGTAGGATCCTGATCATGCGGCATCTCCTGAACGCATCATGCTGATCGATCGATGAACCGCGCGGGCGCTCTATTTGTTCCGCTGCTGGTTCAGCACTTCATAGGCCATCACCGCGGTCGCGACGGCGGCGTTGAGGCTGTCGGCCTTGCCCATCATCGGCATTTTGACGCGCACATCGGCGGCATCGGCATAGTCGGCGGGCATGCCCTGCGATTCATTGCCGGTGAGAATGAAGGTCGGCGCGGCGTAGCGGACCGCCTGATAATCCTGCGTGTCGTCACCAAGCCAGGTTGCGACAAGCTGACCCGCGCCCTGCCGCAGCCAAGGGAGAAACTCCTCCCACCGCGCGACCACGAGCTTTTGCGTGAAGATCGCCCCCATGCTCGCGCGCACCGCCTCGACCGCATAGGGATCGGTGCTTTCATCAAGCAGGATCAGCCCGCCCGCGCCCACCGCATCGCCGGTGCGCAGCATCGTGCCGAGATTGCCGGGATCGCGGAGCCGTTCGGCGACAAGCCAGATCGGCGCCGCGTCGCGGTCGAGATCGGCGAGCGTCGTGTCGGGCTCGGCATAGATGCCGACAACGGTTTGCGGATTGTCCTTGCCCGACAATTTGGACAGAATTGCACCGGTCGTGTCGATTACCTTACCGCCCGCGGCCAGCGTATCACCTACTAGCGCTGCGGCGAGCGGATGGCCGTCACCCTCAGGGCCAAGGAATAGCCACAAAGGCAGAATACCCGCCTCTCGCGCTTCGGTCGCGATGCGCAGCCCCTCAGCAAGAAACAGCCGTTCGGCACGGCGATGGCGCTTTTCGCGGAGCAGTCGCATCCGCTTGATCAGCGGGTTCGACAGGCTTTCGATTTGGGAACGGCGACCGGTCATCCGGTCAATCCTCGCCGAAGCTGTCCTTGACGAGCCCGACCAGCTTCAACAGCGCGGCATCAGCGCCGTCGCCGCGCGTGTGGATCGTGATCGAGTCGCCCTTTGCGGCGCCGAGCATCATCAATCCCATGATCGACGTGCCGTTGACGCGCGACCCGCCCTTTTCGACCTCGACCGACACGCTTTCTGGCAGGCGGCTGACGAAGGTCACGAATTTGGCGCTGGCGCGCGCGTGAAGGCCGCGCTGGTTGGTGATTTCGACGGTCTCGGAAATTTCGCTCATGGCCCAACCCCCAGCATTTCGGATGCGACCGAAATATATTTCTGTCCGGCTTCCTTCGCAGCGATCACCGCGGCGCGCAGTTCCATCGTCTTGCGCGCGCTTTCGAGGCGGATCAGCATTGGCAGATTGACGCCGGCGATCACTTCGGTGCGGCCCGATTCGAGCAGGCTGATCGCGAGGTTCGACGGGGTTCCGCCGAACAGGTCGGTCAGCATGACGACGCCGCGGCCTTCGTCGACGTTGCGAATCGCGTCGGCAATTTCCTTTCGGCGCATTTCCATATTGTCGTTGGGACCGATGCACACGGTCGCGACCGCGCGTTGCGGTCCGACGACATGCTCCATCGCACGCACCATTTCCTCGGCAAGGCGGCCGTGCGTGACGAGCACCATTCCCAGAAGCGGCAGAGCCTTATCGTTCGCCATGCAGTCGTCGACCCTTATGTTTTGCCGCCGGATGCGGGAGACGCGGGCGGAGGCTTGCCCTCAAGCCCATCTTGCGGGGCAGAGTCAAGATTGCGGTGGGTCAGGGTTAACTCATGACCCGC
>JAURVS010000057.1 GCA_030655355.1 Sphingopyxis sp. | reverse complement strand
CGGCCCCGATAGCCCGCGCGACAGATCGAGACCCGCAATCGGCGCGGTCACGGCGAGCTGGATACGCCCGTTCGCCGCGGTGCATTTGCCCGCGTCATCGAAGCGCACGGTCGCGCCTTCGAACCGGATCGTGTCGACGGGGATCAGGCCGAGCCCGCCCGACATCGAGGTCGTCCCGTTCACATCGGACATGCCGCGCGGATCGCTGCCATGGAGGCGTCCCGCGAGCGCGCCGAGGCGTTCGTCGGTGCGCGAGAAAACCAGCTCGACGCCGCCGCCGAGCAGCGCGAGCGGCGACAGGCTGGCGCGAACGGTACCAAGCGGCAAAGCGCCCAGCCGCGCCTCGGCGAGTTCGCCCGACCAGATCGACCCGCGAATTTCGCGCGCGGTGACCCCGGCATCGGTTGCGCCCGACAATCCGAGCGCAAGACGCATCGGTAAGGTCGCGATGACAAGGACCAGCGCGAGCAGCAGCGCGGCGATGCCCCAGCGGCGGCGCGCGCTCATTGGCCGCCCTTCCGCAATTCGGCCGTCAGCCCTACGGTGCCGTCGGCAGCCGGGGTGATCGTCAGTTGATCGACGACGAAGCCCTGCCCTTCGAGCGACGCAAGCCAGTCAGTGAGAACGGGTGCGCGCGCCGTGGCGATGGCGATCGTCGCCTGCCCCGCGCCGCGTGCTTCGTTGCGGTCGAGCGTCAGCCCGATTTCGCCCGCCGATTGCGCCAGATATTGGTCGATCGCGACCGCGTCGATCGTCGCTGCGACCGATTTCGCCGGGCGCTGCCCCAGCAATTGCACTTTCGCGGCGACGCGGCCCTCGCGTTCGATTGCGGCGCGATGTTGGCTTTCGAGATCGATGAACGCGGCGACCGCCGGACGGCCCAGCCCCCAGAGTATAATCCCCAGCGCAAGCGCCCCGGCGATCCCGACGAGCCAGCGTTCGCGCTGCGACAGGGCGATCCACCAGTTTTGCAGTCTCTCGGTCATGGCACCGCCCGGATCGTGATATTGGCCATTTGCTGGCCGTCGCTGCCCGCCATCGGCTGCGCGGTGATGCGATAACCGCGTGCCTGCAGCGCGAGCAGCACCTTGTTGATGTCTTCGACGCGCGGCGCGGCGAGCGACGTGGTCAGCGTCCCGTCGGTGCGGTGCGACAGCGTCCGCAGCGACACGCCCGGCGCGTCGCGCATCGCGTCATACAGCGCCGATGCCGGGACCGAGAACGCCAACGGGCCGCCGCCCGCAGCAGCAAGGCGGCGATCGATTTCGGCTTCGGCGGTCGCCGCGTCGGTCGCTGTCACCCCCGCCTTCTTTGCCAACGCAACGACCGCGTCATCGGCGCGGCCGGTGTCGGACGACAATCGCACCGCATAGACGATCGGAACGAGCAGGCTGACGACAATGAGCGCGATGAGCAGGCGCTTTGCCAAGCGCAGCATCGACGGATCGACCGACCAGCTCCGCTTGGGCTTCCACCCCCCGCTGAGCAAGTCGAGCGGCGGCGCGGCGAGCGTCAGCAGCAGCGCCTCGCGCATCCGGTCGGCCCCCAGCGGCGCAATATCGTGACTGCCCGCGATCAAGTGATCGAGTTCGGGATCGGAAACATAGGCGCGGTCGGCGGTGCGGATGATCTGTTCGCCGCCAAGCTCCGCCGTCCAAAGGCTATCGGGTTCGGGCGGCGGCACCGCGGCGGCGGCGGGGATGATCGCGGCGGGCGTCAGGTCGCGCGCCTTCAGCCAGTCGGTCCATGCCGTCATCGCAGCATGCGTCGTCACGGCGACCGGAACCGCCTGCCCCGCCTCGGCCGCTTGCCCCGCGACGATGTGCAGCAAGGCCGCGTCGCCCAGACTGCTCTTCAGCGTATCGATCCGTGCGGCGGCGGCGGCTTGCGCGGGCGCGGCGTCGGGGTAATGGAGCCAGCGCAGCGGCACGTCGGCAGCGGGTGCAAGCGCGATCAACCGGTCGTCGGCGCTGTCGTCCTGCGGCTTTTCCCAAGCGTCGACCCAGCCGTAATCTTGCCCAGAATCGACGACGACACCGTCATCGACGCGCAACCATGCGACGTCGGCACCAGCATCTTCGCCAAGCGCCGCCACCGGGGGCAGCCAGAGAAGCAACGTACGCGTCATATCAGTCGGTCTCGCCCCAATCGCGGCGCACGATCAATGGCGGCGTCTGGCCCGCGGCTGGCGCCCCGCCATTGGCATCGATCAGCGAAACTGCGGTCAAGAAACCGTCCCCCATCGTCACATTCGTCGTCAGCATCAGCCAGCGGCTGGTCACCCCCGCCTGTTCGGCAACCTCGGTCGGCGGCTTTTTCCCTTCAAACGGGCCCGCCTCCCAGAATCGCACGCTGCTGCCATAGCCGCCAGCGGGGCGCGCCGCCAGCGCCGCCCGTGCCTTCGCGATGGTGATTTCGCCGGGCAGCAACATCGCGAGCAACGGCGCCTGTTCGGGCGCCAGCGTGTTGACGTTGAGCTTCACCGGATCGGTTACCGGCAGCACGCAGATCCATGGTTTGAGCCGCGCATAGATTTTCGGGGTTACCCCCCGCACCGCGCGCAATTCGCTGACATCGGCCATCTTGCGATTGGCGGGCAGATAGGCGCCCTGCATCGATCGATAGACATTGTCTTCGGCGCCAAGCGGGCCGTCGTTGCTGTCGCTGTCGATCCAGTCGGCGGTGGCGCCGGCGATCGCCTGCGCTTGCCCCGCGTCGATCCCGAGCAAGGTCATCAGCTCGCCGAACTGTCGCATCGAACCCGACCGCTGACTGAAGCGCCCCGGCACGGTTTCGGCGACAAGGCTGTTGAGGTTGAAGCAATTATTCGCGTCGGCGAGCTTTGCCCGCCCCTCGCCACCCGGCAGCGGCAGGACGAAATCGCGCCCCAGCCAGTTGCCCGCGAGCGTCAGCTTCGCCGGATCGCGCCCGACCAGATCGGCAACGCGGCGCAGCGCAATCTGTTCGGCGGCAAAAGTGTAAGCGCGGCCCTGATCGACCGTCGCGGCGCTGCCCGCGATGCGCGTCGCCAGCGTCAGCCGGTCGAGCGCGGTCGCCGCGATCACCGCCATCACAGCGACGAGCAACAGCACGGTGAGCAACGCTGCGCCGCGCTCATTCTGCGCGCCGGGCGTCATAGCTGCGGTGCTTCAGTCACGGGCGGCGACGGCAGCGTCGGCGCAGTGAGGAACAGCATCGTCAACGCCTCGCGCCCGGTCCGCACCAGCTGGACCTCGACGGCATTCGGCAGACGGTCGCCGGGCTCGGCGTTCCAGCTTTCGCCCCAATTGCCGCGTTCGTCGCGATAGCGCACCGCAACCTTGGCGACATCGCCGACCAGCCGGTCGCCTTCGCCAAGCGCGGTGCCATCGAGCATCGGCTGCGTCGCGCGGCGCCATTCATCGCCGACGAGCGCGTAAGCGACGCGCTCGACGTTCGGGCGCGGCGAACCGTCGAGCGTCCCCGCGCCGCCATGCACAAAGGCAAAGCCGGTCGCCGAGCCGATGAAGGCGGGAACGGTCTCCCCCGCGGGGCTGCGCGTCGGGCGTTGGACAGCTTGTGCCAGATCGTTTGCCATCACCGCACGAAGGCGGTTGATCCCGCCCATCGTCTTCAGCCGCCCCTGCACTGCGTCCTGCGTATCGATGCTGCTGCGGAGCAGTCCGACGCCCATCGCTGCGATCACGGCAAAGATCGACAGCGCGACGAGCATCTCAACGAGCGTGAAGCCGCGTTCATGGCGCGGAACGGAGGATAGCTGCTTCATCGCGACGGCCGGATGATCGTCAGTGCCGCCTGCCCGCGCCCGCTTTCGGGGCGGACAAGCAGGTCGATGCGCAGCAATGCATCGTCGGCGGTCTTCGTCACCCGCTGTTCGACACGCCAGTTGCGCCCGGCGTTCGCGACGCCGATCGCGCTGTTGCCGATCGTCGGCGGCGCCGGATCGGTCCATAATTCGACCGCGCGATTTTGCGCGACGATGCCTGCCATCGTGCTTTCGTCGAGGTCGCCCGCGGTGCGCACCGCATAGGCATCGAGCCGGATGAGCGCGAGCGCGGCGATGCTGATGACGCTGAGCGCAACGAGCATTTCGAGAAGCGTGAAGCCGCGTTCGCCGGATCGCGAACGACGAATGGCGTCATTGGTCACGGCTGACCTCCCCTGTCGCCGAGACGCGCACGATCTCGCGGGCATCGCCGCCCGAAAGCACGACGGTCTGCGGGGTCGGGCTGGTCCCGACACGGTCGAACAGGACACGCGCGGCGCCCTGGCCATCACCTGCCGCAAAGCGCACGTCGCCCGGCCAATTGCGCTGTTCGAACGCGCGGCCGGGAAGTGGCTGCCATTCGCCCGAAATCCGGCGTTCAAAGCCATAGCCTGATGGCGCGAAGCTGACCGCGACGCTGCGCCCCTCGATGACCGCGACGTCGCGCGCGGCGGCGAGCCGTGCAGCGAGGCGATCGGCCTCGCTGCGCACGGTGCGTTCTTCGCCGGGAATGGTGAGCACGACGGCGGTTGCGGCGAGCGCCATGATCGCGAGCACGACCATCAGTTCGACGAGCGTAAAGCCATTCGGTGCGCGGCGCGCGCGCGTCTCAGCCGTCGCTGCGAATATCCGCATTGTCGTCGGTCCCGCCGGGGGCGCCGTCGGCGCCGAGCGACCAGACGTCGAACGCCTTCCCGTTCGGCCCGGGCGCCTGATAATTATAGGGGCGGCCCCACGGATCGGCAGGCAGCTTTTTGATATAGCCGCCGCGGCGATAGCGTTCGGGCTGCGCGAGAGCGGGCGGCGGCGTGCTGAGCGCATTCAATCCGTCGGTCGACGCCGGATAGGTCAGATTGTCGAGACGATATTGTTCGAGCGCGGTTTCCAGCGTCGCGATATCGGCCTTTGCCTTGGTCACCATGGCGCGGTCCTGACTGGGCAGGACGTTGATCATCACGACGGTGGCCAGCAGCCCGATAATGAAGATCACGACCATCAATTCGGTCAGCGTGAAGCCACGCTCGTCCTTCTTGCGCCGCCGCGCAACGGGCGGACGACCGGAATCGAGCATCAGGCGAATGAAAAGCTGCATCAGGGACATCTATTATAGACCTGCAAGGTTCTGCAACTGAAGGATCGGAAGCAGGATGGCGAGGATGATAAGGGCAACGCAAGACCCCATAACGACAATTATGACAGGTTCGAGAAGCGCCATCGATGCGGCCGTAAACCGGTCGAATTCGCGCTCGAGATAATCGGCGGCGCGTTCGAGCATCTGCTCGAGCCGTCCTGCGCTTTCGCCGCTGGCGGTCATATAGACGAGCAAGGGCGGAAAGACGCCCGAGTCGCGAAGCGCCGCGGACAGGCTGCCCCCCGCGCGCACCTGATCGACGATCGTCGCGGTCGCGCCGGCGAGCGCAGCGTTGCGGATCGTCGGCAGCGTCAGCCGCAAGCCGTCGACGAGCGGCAGGCGGCTCGACACCATCGTCGACAGTGTGCGCGCAAAGCGCGCCGCATAGAGATCGCGGAGCAGACGACCGAACAGCGGCAGCCGCAGCAGCCGCGCGTCGACGCGAGCCTTGAAAGCAGGGCGGCGCATCGCGGTCACCCAGCCGAAGCTGGCGCCCGCGATCAGCAGCGCGATCAACCACCACCAATTGGCGGCGAAGCTGGAGATTGCGATCACCGCGCGGGTCAGGAAGGGCAATTGCTGGCCGACGTCGGTGAATTGTTCGACGACGCGCGGGACGACGAAGATCATCAGCGCGGCGACGACGCCGATCGCGACGACCGCGAGCACGATCGGATAAGCGAGCGCAGCGATCAGCTTGCCGCGCACCTCGGCCTGACGTTCGAGCAGATCGGCGAGGCGCGCGAGGATCGTCGTCAGACTGCCCGTCGTTTCGCCCGCGGCGACCATCGCGCGATAGAGCGGCGGGAAGCTGGTCGGCTGACGCGCCATCGCGTCGGCAAGCCGGCGGCCTTCGAGCA
>JAURVS010000054.1 GCA_030655355.1 Sphingopyxis sp. | reverse complement strand
AGATCGGGAGCGCGCGGGCTGGTCGTTCGCGGGTTGGCTCTATCTGCGCGACGGCTCGGGCACCGCAACCAGAGGCTATGGCGCGGCCAGCCAATTGGGCGGCAGTCAGGCAGGGCTTCGGCTTGCCTATGGGTTCGGCGAGGCGGGCCGCCTTCGCGCTTATGGCCGCGCGACGGTCGCGGTGCAGCGGGTCGAACAGCGCGAGATCGCCGTCGGCGTCGCGCTTGCGCCGTTCGCGCATCTGCCGGTCGATGTTGCGATCGAACAACGTGTCGCGGCCGGACGCGACGGACGAACGTCACTCGCCGCGATGGTGACGGGCGGCGTCACCGATATCATGTTGCCCGCAACTTTCCGGCTGGAGGCTTATGCGCAGGCGGGCATCGTCGGCGCGCGCCGGCGCGATGGTTTCGCGGACGGTGCGCTCGTCATCGACCATGCGCTCGGCGCCGACGCGTCATCGCCGCTCCGCCTCGGCGTGGTCGCGGCGGCGGCCGTGCAACCCGGCGCGTCGCGTGTCGACATCGGCCCGCGGCTGACCCTCCGCCTGCCCGACCTCGGGCAGGGCGGCCGTATCGCGCTCGACTGGCGACACCGCATCGCGGGCGATTCCAGCCCCGACAGCGGCGTCGCGCTGACTCTCGCCGCCGACTTCTGAGCTTTCGGCGAAATTAGCCGCGACAGTCGATTCCCCGCTCGGGAAAAATCGTCTAGGGTCCATGGAATCGGCGCTGTCCCTGCGCCGCTGACGCATGTTTCGGGGCCCATGGACCTTTATCTCCCAGTCGCCAATCTGTCGGTCAATGCGCTGGTCATCATCCTGTTGGGTGGTGGGGTCGGCTTCCTGTCGGGCATGTTCGGCGTCGGTGGCGGCTTTCTGACCACGCCCTTGCTCATCTTCTACGGCATCCCGCCGACAGTTGCCGCGGCCTCGGCGGCGACGCAGGTGACGGGGGCGAGCGTGTCGGGGGTGATGGCGCATCTCGAACGCGACGGGGTCGATCTTCGCATGGGCGCGGTGCTCGTCGCGGGCGGCCTCATCGGTTCGCTGATCGGCGCGGGTCTGTTCGAACTGCTCACCGCGTGGGGACAGATCGATACCGTGATCAACATCCTCTATGTCGCGCTGCTCGGCACCGTCGGCACTTTCATGGGGCGCGAGGCATGGGGAAGCTTTCGTGCCGCGCAGGCTGGGCTGCCCGCCCCGGCGCGCAAGCGGAGGCACCATCCGATGGTCGCCAATCTGCCGATGCGCTGGCGCTTCTATCGCTCGGGCCTCTACATCTCGCCGCTCGCGCCTTTGCTGCTCGGGATGGCGGGGGGCGTGCTGACGATGCTGCTCGGCGTCGGCGGCGGCTTCATCATGGTCCCGGCGATGCTCTATCTGCTCGGTATGGGAACGCAGGTCGTCGTCGGCACTTCGCTGTTCCAGATCCTGTTCGTGACGATCGCGACGACGATGGTGCATGCGCTGACGACGGGTGCGGTCGACATCGTGCTGGCGGGGCTGTTGCTGCTCGGCAGCGTCATCGGCGCGCAGTTCGGCGCGCGCTTCGCGCAAAAGGTGAAACCCGAATATCTGCGCATGGCGCTCGCGGCGATCGTGTTGCTTGTCGCGATCAGGATGGGGGTCGATCTCTTCATCCGGCCCGAAGAAATCTACACGGTGCAGTGACGCGCGCGCGCGCCTTGATCCTCTGCCTCGCGGCATGGCTGCTGCCCGTGGCGGCGCAGGCGGCTGATCCGCGGCTGGTGCCCGACGTGTCGAGCCGCAATATCGATATCCAATATAGCTTCACCGGCGAGGAATTGTTGCTCTTCGGCGCGATCCTCTATCCGGGTCAGCGGCTGCCCGATGATCGCGCCGATATCGTCGTCGTGCTGAAAGGACCGATGCGGCCGATCGTGCTGCGCGAAAAGCGGCGCGTCGCGGGCATCTGGGTCAACGCCGCGAGCATCCGCTTGCGCACCTCGCCGGGCTTTTACGCCATCGGCTCGTCGCGCCCGATCGACAAGCTGGTCGACGAACGAACCGCGGCGATCTTCGAACTCGGGCTCGCCAATCTGTCGATGTCGCCAACCGGCTTCTCGGAGGCGAAGAAGCTCGAGCGGTTCGAAACCGGACTGATCGAACTCTATCGCCGCAGTGGCCTGTTCTATGAAAACCCCGCGGCGGTCGAAATCACCGAAGGCGTGCTTTACCGTGCGCGCATCCCCGTTCCCGCCCGCGTTCCCGTCGGCACCTATCGCGCCGAAACCTATCTGATCAGCGGCGGCCGTGTGCTTGCGGTCGCATCGCGCGATGTCCAGATCCGCAAAGCCGGGTTCGAACGCTTCGTCGCGCTCGCGGCGCAGCGTCACGGTTTTCTCTATGGCTTGGCCGCCGTATTCCTGTCGCTCATCCTCGGTTATGGCGCCTCGGCGATTTTCCGCCGTCGCTGAGCCAAAGTTCACAGCCTATTTACCCTCCTCTGCGATAGCCCAGTCTGGGACCACAATAAGCGGGGCGGATACATGGACATGCAGGGCAGCGGGTTTAACGCTGGAGATTCAACGGCGGCGCAACATGTCCGGCTTGCCGGCGGCGGCGGTGTCGTCGCGCCGGTCGCACCTGTGGTCCACCACCATCGCGACGAGTTGCTGATCGGCGAAGTCGTCGACATTTCGGGTTCGGCCTCGCGTATCCTTCTCGACGCCGCGACGATCGGCAGGCTGGCGTCGTCGGGCGATTCCGCCGTAGCGATGGCGGGGCAGGTCGGCGCACAGGTCAAGGTTCGCGTCGGTCATATCTGGCTGATCGCCAGCATTCGCGATCAGCAGCTCCACGAACGCGGCGAGGGGCTGATCATCGCGACGATCGACTTCCTTGGCGAAGGCGAAGAAGAAAAAATCACCGGCCGCATCCACAATTTCCGGCGCGGTGTTACCCGTTACCCGATCCCGGGAAGCCAGGTGTTCGCGGCGACCAGCGCCGACCTCAAGCAGATCTACGCCGCCGACGAGCGTGCCCATGTCGAAATCGGCACCGTCTATCCGACAAAGGATATTCGCGGATCGCTCTATGTCGACGCGATGCTCGGCAAGCATTTCGCGCTGCTCGGCTCGACCGGTACGGGCAAATCGACCAGCGCTGCGCTGATCCTGCACAAGATTTGCGAACTTGCGCCGCAGGGCCATATTTTGATGATCGATCCGCACGGCGAATATTCGGCGGCGTTCAAGGGCATCGGCGCGCTGTTCGACGTCGACAATCTTGCGATGCCGTATTGGCTGATGAACTTCGAAGAACATTGCGAAGTCTTCGTCACCGCCGAGGGGCGCGACCGGCAGGCCGACTGCGACGTGCTCGCGCGCTGTCTGCTTCAGGCGCGGACCAAGAACCGGCTCGCCGAGGGCATGAGCAAGATCACCGTCGATTCTCCGATCCCCTATCTGCTCTCCGACCTGCTCAACATTCTTCAGAATGAAATGGGCAAGCTCGACAAGGCAACATCGAGCGCGCCGTTCATGCGCATCAAGGGCAAGATCGAGGAAATGCGTGCCGACCCGCGCTATAATTTCATGTTCTCGGGCATGCTCGTGGCCGACACGATGACGAACTTCCTCGGCAAGATTTTCCGCCTGCCGTCGGACGGCCGGCCGATCTCGATCATCGACGTCTCGGGCGTGCCGAGCGACATCACTTCGGTCGTCGTGGCCGTGCTGTCGCGCCTGACCTTCGATTATGCGATATGGTCGCGCGGCGAGCCGCAGCGGCCGATCCTCCTCGTCTGTGAGGAAGCGCATCGATACATCCCGGCAAAGGACATTGGGCAGGGCCAAGCGGTCCGCAAGGTGCTCGAACGTATTGCGAAGGAAGGCCGTAAATATGGCGTGTCGCTGGGCCTCATCACCCAGCGCCCGTCCGATCTGGCCGAAGGCGTACTGTCGCAGTGCGGCACGATCATTTCGATGCGCCTCAACAACGAGCGCGATCAGCATTTCGTGAAGGCAGCGATGCCCGAAGGCGCGCGCGGCTTCATCGATTCGATCCCGGCGCTGCGCAACCGCGAATGCATCGTCTGCGGCGAGGGCGTCTCGATCCCGATCCGCGTCTATCTCGATACGCTGGAAGAAGACAAGCGCCCGGCGTCGAGCGATCCGCTCTTCTCCAAATTGTGGCGCGAGACGGGCGGCGAGGCCGAAATCCTCGAGCGCGTCGTCAAGCGCTGGCGCAGCCAGGGGCGGTAAGCCTCAATCGCCGCGTCGCCATCAACCAATTATTCCCCGGCGAAAGCCGGGGCCCAGAAGGCACAGCGCTACGCATCGTGGACCCCGGCTTTCACCGAGGAACAGGAACGACAAACGTCATCCCTTCGCCGGTTCCCAAAGCTCGATCGGATTGCCCTCGGGATCATGCACCCGGGCAAAACGTCCCACCGCGGGGTCGTTCCACTCATCCTTGGTGATAACTTCGTCGCCCGCGTCGTGAAACGGCACCAGCACCGCGTCGAGGTCGTCGACACGCAGGTTCAGCATATGCTGCCGGTCGGCGGGGAAATAATCGCTGTCGGCCTTGAAGGGTGCGAAGACGAGCGGACCCGCCGTGACATTCCAGACCCATTGGTTCGGCGGCACGCTCTCGTCGGCGCTGCACCCGCCGCCGACGCCAAGCCGTTCGCGATACCAAGCGCTCAATGCTTCGGGGTCGCGCGCGCGGAAGAACAAACCGCCGATGCCTTTGACATGTCCCATTGCAGCCTCCCTCTTTTGAGGCGGGAAGCCTAAGCCCAAAGCGTCACTGTTTCCACTCTCCACTGCCGCGGAATTCTTCGCGGATCTGGCCCGACTGATTGAGCCGCGGATCGGTATAGGTTTGCGCTGCCGGCGCTGCGGCGGCCGGCGGCGTAATCGGTGCCGCGGGAGTCATCGCGCCGGGAAGCGGCGCGGCCGCGGTTTCGGGAAGCGCCGCGGCGGGACCCGTCAGCCCGGGGATTGGACCGGCGCCGGGCGGAAGCCCCTGACCCTTCAGGATCGCCAATTGCTGCGCCAGCGGAAGATAGGGGCCGGGGACGGGTTCGCGGCCGAGATACGGCGCACGAAATGCGTCGGGCATCCCCCAACGGCCACGCCAGCGATGGAAGATATGCGCGCCGACGATATTGGTCATCACGAGGCTCTTGCCCCAGCGTGGCCAGATTGCCTGCGTGTGATAATGCGTCGCCAGCCCGACCTTGGGAAAGACATAGCCGCCGAGCGCAGCCGATGCGATGCGGCTCGCGCGCAGCCAGTTGCGCCGTTCGGGTGCGCGCGCCATCGCGCCGTCGCAGCTGAAGGTGAATTGGCATACGCCCGCGCGCTGTGACCCCTGAAACACGACGCCGCAGACGGTGTTCGGAAAGCTCGGGTGGCGGACGCGGTTGATCACCGTCTGCGCGACGCCGCGCATCCCGTCGTCGGTCTCGGACGCGGCCTCATAATAAATCGCCGAGGTCAGGCAATAATGCGCGCGCTCGCGGTCGAGCGCAGTGACCCCGCGGAAGACATAGCTTTTGGCGGGCGGCCCGACAAAGGCTTCGTCGCGAAGCAGAGCGGGATCGGCGGGCGGCAGCGCCGCCGCGTCGCCATAGCCGACGCTCGCCGGATCGGGCAGCGTCGGATCGATCTTCA
>JAURVS010000051.1 GCA_030655355.1 Sphingopyxis sp. | reverse complement strand
AACCCCGACGCGGCGCTGCGCAAGCGCACGTTCGAGGCGATGATGACGATGAAGAAGATCGACGTCGCCGCGATCGAAGCCGCGGTTCGGGGCGAAGCGGTTGGCACGGCGTAGCCCCGCGCTCTTCGCGTGGGCGCTCTGCGGGACGCTCGACATCGTCTATGCGGCGGTGTCGAGCCTCGTGCAGGGCGGCACCATCTCTTCGATGCTCCATGCGGTCGCGAGCGGGCCGTTCGGCGACGCGGCGCGCGACTGGGGCATCGGCGGCGACATTGCGGGGCTCGCGACGCATTATGCGATCATGGGCGCCATGGTCGCGGCGTGGTTCTTCGTTGCGCGGCGCTGGAGCGCGCTAACTGCATCGCCGTGGTGGCTGACGGGCACACTTTACGGGTTGCTGCTCTATGTAATCATGAACGGTGTCGTCCTGCCGCTCCGCTTCGGCTCGCCCTTCCCGCCCACCGATCTCGTCAAGGGTGCGATCGCGCTCTTTCCGCATATCTTCTTCGTCGGCTGGCCGCTCGCCTGGCTGACGCGCACGAAAGGCAATTGATGCTCATCTATTATGGCCACCCCTTCTCGTCCTACACTTGGAAGGCGCTGATCGCGCTCTACGAAAAGGGGATCGAATTCGACTACCGCATCCTCAGCCCGGACACGCCGCAGCATGGCGACGAGCTCAAGGCGCATTGGCCGATCGGGCAATTCCCTTTGCTCGTCCACGATGGCGTGCCCTATTTCGAATCGTCGATCATCATCGAATATCTCGACCATCTGGTCCCCGAACCGCGCCTGATCCCGCAGGATTTCGACGCGGCGCTCAAGGTCCGATTGCTCGACCGCGTGTTCGACAATCATGTGATGACCAAGATGCAGGAAGTGGTGAACGACGCGCTTCGCGGCCCCGAAAATCATCTGCCGCTGATCGTCGAACAGGCGAAGGCCAAGCTCGACACCATCTATGCCTGGCTCGACCGCGAGTTGGCGGGCGGCGGCTGGGCAACACCCTATGGCTTCACGCTCGCCGATTGCGCCGCGGCGCCCTCGCTCTTCTATGCCGACTGGACGCACCCGATTCCGGAGACATACGAGAATCTGCGCGCCTATCGCGCGCGGCTGCTCGCGCACCCGACGATATCGCGCTGCGTCGAGGATGCCCGGCCGTTCCGCCCCTATTTCCCGCTCGGCGCGCCCGACTGCGATTGAGCTCCAACGTCCGTTCGCATTGAGCGAGCGGCAATTCCGTGCCCCGGCGAAAGCCGGGGTCTATGAGGAATTGCGCCGCCCTTCTGGGCCCCGGCTTTCGCCGGGGTACAGCTTGATGATGCGTCCCATATCGGGGTTAACGCGGCGCTGACATTGACTGTTCGCCATTTGATAGGCGCGCCCGCGCGAAAGCGGGTTCATGGTTTCGCCATCCGCCTTCATCCGGTCGCTCATCGTCGCCGCTTTCGCCGCCGTGCTGGCGTTCGCGCCCGCGCATGCGCAGCAGGTCATGACGATCACCACGACGACGGTGACCTGGACCTATGACGATGCGGGCGAAGACGATGGCGCCGAATATATAGACGAAGGCGCCGCGCTGCTCGATGACGAAACGCTCGCCGAAAATGCCGATTTCGCCGCAACACGCCGCTACGCACCCAATGCCGCGCTCGCGACGCTCGGCCATGCGAAGGCAAGCTTTGGTCCCTTTTTGGTGATCGACGGCACGACGGTCCGCATGGCGGGCGACGTCACCTCGGCGACGCCGCGCCAGTTCGCCGCGATGCTCGCCGCCTTCCCCGGCCTCAAGCGGCTCGAAATGATCGACTGCCCGGGCAGCCTCGACGAAGAGGCAAATCTCATCCTCGCCCGCGCAATCCGCCGCGCTGGCATGGAGACGGTCGTTCCGGCGGGCGGGTCGATCCGTTCGGGCGCAGTCGAGCTGTGGCTTGCCGGCGTCACCCGCCGCGCTGCACCCGATGCCGAATTCGGCGTTCACAGCTGGGCCGACGAATATGGTCGCGAGGCGAACGACTATCCCGCGAACGATCCCGTCCACGCCGAATATCTCGGCTATTATCGCGAAATGGGGCTGAATGATGCCAAGGCGCGCGCCTTTTACGCGCTTACCAACAGCACCCCGTTCGACGACGTGCGCTATCTGACGCGCGACGATATGGCGCGCTTCGTCACGCTCAACTGACGCCGCGCCGCGTCGTCGCTGCTTTAGCCTTGTAACACGCCACCACCTCCCCCACATCGCTCTCATGGCGAGACGCAGCCTCTATCAGCGATTGCGATCGACCGCGCAGGTCCGGCTCGCGCTGTTCATCCTCGGCGCCGTGATGATGCTACTGTCGCCGATCGTCGGCATTTTGCCCGGTCCCGGCTTCATCATCCTGTTCCCGCTCGGCCTGATGTTGTGTCTCCAGAACAGCGCCTGGGCGAAGCGCATCTATGTCCGCTTCAAATGGCGCCATCCGCGCTATGCCGCATGGACCGACCGCGTGATGCGGCGGGCAAGTGCAGCGCGCAAACGCGAGCGCGCGGCGCTGGAAGCGATCAAAACCGCCGCATTTCATGGCAAGACGGCGGAAAAGCCTGCCAATGGCGATTGACTTTGCGCCGACTCTCGCATATCCGCGCCTCCATCAGTGGCCGCCCACGTCTGGCGGCCCTTTTCTGTTCAAGCCTTTGACGAGATTTAGGGACAACCGCGATGAAGCGTACCTTTCAACCGAGCAACCTAGTGCGCGCACGTCGCCACGGTTTCCGCGCCCGCAAAGCGACGGTTGGTGGCCGCAAGATTCTCGCGAACCGCCGCGCCCAAGGCCGCAAGAAGCTGTCGGCCTGATCCAGGCCGGTGGCGCGCTGGCTCAGCCGGTGCGAACGCTTTCAAAACGTAGCGAATTTCTAGCCGCCAACCGCGGCCTTCGCTTTCCCATGCCCGGCTTCGTCCTGCTCGTCCGCCAGCGCGGCGACGGCGACGATTCGCTGGGCATTGGCTATACCGTCAGCAAAAAGGTCGGCAACGCCGTCACCCGCAACCGGATGAAGCGCCGGCTGCGCGAACTGTGCCGCGCTGCGCTCCCCGATTCGGGGATAGCCGGCGCCGACCATGTGCTGATCGGCCGCCCCGGCGGCAACGACATCGTCTTTGCCGAACTTGGCGAGCATCTCGATTCGGCACTGAAGCGCGCCGCGAAGAAATTGGCGCGATGAAAGCCTGTCCTACATTATCGCGTGGGTTTAGCCTTTCTCGATGACCGCGCCCTTTCCTGCTCTCCATTCTGCATTTCAGTGTAAAGTTACGCAGTTTTCTGCGGTTTTCAAAATCGCACGCGCTCCTCTTCTTCGGCACCCCGGGCTCGATCCGGGGTCCAGCTTTTCCAGGTCGCCGAGCGCAAAGCTTGATCGGGCGAATAGCCGTGTCCCGGCGAAAGCCGGGGTCCAGATGGCGGAGCGCGACCCCGCATGGGGCCCGGCTTTCGCCGGGAAACAGCCTCAAGTCCGCGACGACGACAAATCAAAGCGCCTCGAACAAACGTCAATCGCGTGTGAAGTTGCGCAGTTTTCCGGGCTTTTCGCGTGATTGCAAAATTGCTCATTCTGATCGCACGCGGCTGGCAGATCGGCCCGTCGCGCATCCTTCCGCCCACCTGCCGCTATTCACCGTCGTGCAGCAGCTATGCGATCACCGCGCTTCAGCGTCATGGTGCGATCAAGGGTGGCTGGCTGGCGACAAAGCGGCTATTGCGCTGCCATCCTTGGGGGGGCCACGGCCACGACCCCGTTCCCTGAACGGCAAATCCCCGACATTTTGATACGAAGAGAGACCAACGAGCGTGGACGACAAGCGTAACATGATCACGGCCATCCTGTTGTCGGTGGCAATATTGATCGGCTGGAATTTCGTCGCCGACAAATTCTTTCCCACGCCCGACAAGCCCGATGTGACCAAGACGGTCGCGGG
>JAURVS010000048.1 GCA_030655355.1 Sphingopyxis sp. | reverse complement strand
GGTCCATCCCTGCGTCGTAAAGCGTTAGCCGCGGTTTCGCCAACGCAACAAGCGTCGCGAGCTCAGATGGACGAGCGGATCAGGTGATCGAACGCCGACAGCGAGGCTTTCGAGCCTTCGCCCATAGCAATGACAATCTGCTTGTAGGGCACCGTCGTCACGTCGCCCGCCGCGAAAATGCCCGGCTGGCTTGTCGCGCCGCGCGCGTCGACCTCGATCTCGCCGCGATCGCTCAGCGCCACGGCATCGCCCAGCCATTCGGTATTCGGGATCAGGCCAATCTGAACGAAGATGCCTTCGAGTTCGACCAGATGCTCCTGATCCTTGTTGCGGTCGCGATAGCGGAGGCCGACGACCTTTTCGCCATTGCCAAGCACTTCGGTGGTGAGCGCCGAGGTGATAACCGTGACGTTGGGCAAGCTGTGCAGCTTGCGCTGCAATACCGCGTCGGCGCGAAGCTCGCTGTCGAACTCGATCAACGTCACATGCGCGACCAGCCCGGCGAGGTCGATCGCCGCTTCGACGCCCGAATTGCCGCCACCGATCACCGCGACGCGCTTGCCCTTGAACAGCGGGCCATCGCAGTGCGGGCAATAAGCGACGCCCTTGTTGCGATATTCTGCCTCGCCGGAGACGCCCATCTGGCGCCAGCGAGCGCCTGTCGAGAGGATCACCGTCTTGCCCTTGACGCTTACGCCGCTCTTCAGCCTCACTTCGTGAAGGCCGTTGGCGCCGCCCGGGATCAGTTCGGCGGCTTCCTGAAGATTCATCAGATCGACGTCATAATCCTTCACATGCGCCTCAAGCTCCGCCGCGAGCTTCGGGCCTTCAGTATGCTGGACCGAGATGAAATTCTCGATCCCCATCGTGTCGAGCACCTGCCCGCCGAAGCGTTCGGCGACGATGCCAGTGCGGATGCCCTTGCGCGCAGCGTAAATGGCCGCCGCCGCGCCGCCGGGTCCGCCCCCGACGACGAGCACGTCGAACGGCTCCTTCGCCGCAATCTTCTCGGCTGCGCGCGAGACCGCGCCGGTGTCGAGCTTGGCGACGATCTGTGCGAGGTCCATGCGGCCCTGACCAAAAAGCTCGCCGTTGAGGAACACTGCCGGAACCGCCATCACCTGCCGGCGCTCGACCTCGTCCTGAAACAGCGCGCCGTCGATAGCGGTGTGGCGAACATTCGGGTTCAGCGCCGCCATGATATTGAGCGCCTGCACGACATCGGGGCAATTCTGACACGTCAGCGAAAAGAAGGTTTCAAAGACGAATTCGCCTTCGAGCGCGCGCACCGCGTCAAGCAGTTCGGCGTCTTCCTTTGGCGGATGGCCGCCAACGTGCAGCAGAGCGAGGATTAGCGAGGTGAATTCATGCCCCATCGGGAGGCCTGCGAACACCGCTTCGGCGCGGTCTTCATCGGCGCGGATCGCGAAGGACGGCTTACGCGCATCATCGCCGTCAAAGCGTGCGGTCACCAGATCCGATTGCGCCGCGACTTCTTCGACCAGCGTGCGCATCTCGGCCGCCTTGGGCGACGCATCGAGGCTCGCGACCAGCTCGATCGGACGGCGCAGATTGCCGAGATAGGTTTTGAGCTGGGCGGTCGTGTTGGCGTCGAGCATCGGCATGGGAGAGCCTTTCGGGCAGAGGCAAGGGTTCGCCGCAGCGTGCGGCGTCAGATTATCTTATGTTTTGAGGTGCAAAGACCGGGCGAGCGCTGCCTGCCCGGTCCAGCAAATCGGTCGGCTTAGATTTTGCCGACGAGTTCGATCGAGGGAGCAAGCGTCTCGGCGCCTTCTTCCCACTTCGCCGGGCAGACCTGGCCCGGGTTGGCGCGGACATAGACCGCAGCCTTGATCTTGCGGACGAGCTCTTCGGCGTTGCGGCCGACGCCTTCGCTGGTGATTTCCATGATCTGGATCACGCCGTCGGGATCGACGACGAAGGTCGCGCGGTCGGCGAGGCCCGAATCTTCACGCAGCACGCCGAAATTGTTGGCGAGCACGTGGTTCTGGTCGCCCAGCATGTGATAGCTGATCTTGCCGATTGCCGGCGAGCTGTCATGCCATGCCTTATGGCTGAAGTGCGTGTCGGTCGACACCGAATAGACTTCGACGCCCAGACCCTTCAGCGTTTCATACTGGTCGGCCAGATCTTCGAGCTCGGTCGGGCAGACGAAAGTGAAGTCGGCGGGGTAGAAGAAGAAGACGGCCCACTTGCCCGCGGTGTCGACGTCCGACACGGGGACGAACTTGCCCTGATGGTAGGACGTGGCGTTGAACGGCTTGATCGAGCTTCCGATGATACCCATGGGAGAGTGATTCCTTTTTTTGCTGCACTGCAAAATGATTTGCAGGCCGCCAGCTATGACGACTGGCTCGGTCACTCAACCCCAATTTTTCGGGCACACTGATCGGCTTACTCGATCACCGAGCTGATTTTAATGAAAACTGCCGCTATTCCTGCGTTTCGCGGGGGCCTATCGGCGGAGGTCGGTAACGCCAGCGAGCATATCAATCACCTCGGCGTCGAAACTATCGGGTGCCTGCGGCGTGATCTTGCGGAATCGGCGCGCGCAATAGGCGGCTTGCGGACCCAGATCGGGGACGTCGCGGAATTTCAATCCGGTGCCAGCCTGACCGCCGACAAGGTCGGGCATGTCGGCCATTACCACGCGCACCGTGAAAACGGCGCCGGGGCGAACCTCCAGCGGGTAACGCTCATGCCGGCTTATGCAAAGCGCCAGATCATCCACTCGCCAATCGTCTGTCATAATCAACCTCGAGGCCGTTACGCAGTCCTGACGATGGCATATCATATATGCATCGCGCTCACCATTGCTCTCATGCAGGCGGCAATCGGTTATGATTTTCAGCTCGAGGATGGATTAGAATGCAAATATCCCCGCGAAGCGCCGTGGCGTCGTCATTTGCAAGTCTGAAAGAAATGGCTCCCCGGGTAGGATTCGAACCTACGACCGATCGATTAACAGTCGATTGCTCTACCACTGAGCTACCGAGGAACACTCCGCTGACGCGGGCAAGGCGGTCCCTTTGCCGCCGCTTGCAGGATTTTGCAAGGGCTCAAACGATAAATTGTTCCATTGCGATGCGTTCGTCGAGTCCCTGGTCGGGATCGAACAGCAAAGTCAGCGGTCGGCTGCGGTCGGTGGTGACCAGAACGGTCTTCACATCGCGGATCTCGCGCTGGTCGGCGACGGCACTGACGGGGCGTTTCGCAGCCTCGCGAACGTTAAAGCGGATGCTCGTCGATTCGGGAACGAGCGCCCCGCGCCAACGGCGAGGGCGGAAGGGGCTGATGGGGGTCAGCGCGAGCATTTCCGATTCGAGCGGCAGAATCGGGCCGTTGGCGCTGAGATTGTAAGCGGTCGATCCAGCGGGGGTCGATACGAGGACGCCGTCGCAGGAGAGTTCCTCGAGCATGGTCTTTTCGTTAATGATCACCTCAAGCTTCGCCGCCTGTCGCGTTTCGCGCAGCAGCGAAATCTCGTTGATCGCAGGCAGGATATGGCGCTCGCCGCTGATTGTCGTGATGTCACCGCTGAGTGGATGGATCAGGAACGGGCGCGCGGCGGCGAGGCGGTCGACAAGGCCCTCGATCCGGAATTCATTCATCAGAAAGCCGATGGTGCCGCGGTTCATGCCGAAGACGGGCATGCTGCGGCGCTGGTCGAGCAACTGATGAAGCATGTGAAGCAGAAAGCCGTCGCCGCCGAGCGCGATCAGCAGATCGGCTTCGTTCAAATCGACGAAATCATAAAGCGGCCGAAGTTCCGCCTCCGCCTCCATGGCAGCGGGCGCATTCGATGCGACTAGCGCGATCTTGCGATGCATATTGGTCCGGTTCCCCTCGCGGCCGAATTTAGCCGCCCGTTGCACTCATATGACGCGCGACCGCCGGTTTGGACTCTCGTTCGATTTGAAAGTCATGCGCGCGGGGTTTGCCAGCCAATGCTCCATCAATCAACCCATCGACATCGTCGCCCCCGCGCAGTGCAGCGCGCAGGTCGACATGGTCGTCCTGACCAAGGCACATATAGACGCGCCCCTCGACCGTCAGGCGGATGCGGTTGCAGGTCGTGCAAAAATTGTCGCTAAGCGGCGTGATAAGCCCAAGCGTCACAGCGCTGCCCTCGACAGCAAAATAGCGTGCGGGGCCGCCGGTGCGCTTGTCGATGGGATAGATGGCACGGACTTCGCGGAGCGGCGCGATGAAATGATGGAGCGGGATATAATGGTCGCTGCGGTCCTCTTCGACTTCGCCGAGCGGCATCGTCTCGATCAGCGTGAGGTCGCAGCCATTCGCGCCGCAATAGTCGATCATCGGGAGCAACTGGTTGTCGTTGAGGCCAGCGAGGGCGACCATATTGACCTTTACTTCGAGCCCCGCGGCGCGCGCCGCATCGATTCCGCGCAGCGCTACGCTAAGATCGCCGACGCGCGTAATATGCCGAAAGGCAGCGGGGTCGAGGGTGTCGAGGCTGACATTGATGCGGCGCACGCCAGCCGCGGCCAGCATCGAGGCATGTTCGACAAGCCGCATCGCGTTGGTGGTCAGGGTGAGTTCGTCGAGTCCGTGACCGATCATCGCGCCCAGCCGCGTCGCCAGCGTATCGATCCCCCGCCGTACCAGCGGCTCGCCGCCGGTCAGTCGGATACGGCGGATGCCGCGCTTGACGAAACGTTCGGCAAGTTCGCCCATTTCCTCAATGCTGAGCACTGCCGATTTGGGCAGAAAGGTCATGTCTTCGGCCATGCAATAGCGGCAGCGCAGGTCGCAGCGGTCGGTAACCGACAGGCGCAAATAGCTGATCCGGCGGCCATGACCGTCGATTAATGGCGCCGCAGACGCGGCAGGATGGGATAATCTGGCAGCCACGTTTGCATATTGATGCAAAAGGCAAGAGCTTGGCAAGCAAAGCCTGCTAGAGAAATACGATGAATCGCCCGTCCGAATCCCTTTCCGCCTGCGTTGGCAAACTGGAAGCCATGCAAAGGCAACATGACGCCGACATGGGGGTCATCCTCGTGCAGGTCGACCAGATGTCGCGCATCAACAATAGCGCAGGAACGGCGACGGGCGACGCGGTGCTCGACGAAATCGGCCGTCGGCTGGAAAATTTCGCGAGCGATGAATTTGAAAAAGGATCGGGTGTCGATCGTCTGGACGGGCCGCGTTTCCTGATCATCCCGTCGACGCCGCTATCGCTAGGAGCACTGCGCGCGCAGGAACGCGCGCTGCACGTCGCGCTGGCGGAGCCGATCGTCGGCGATCCCAACGGCCGCCTGTCGATTCGCATTGCCGCAGCGATGATCACTCGCGACGAGCCGGTCGCCGAGCAACTGATGCAAGCGAGCGATCAACTCGCACGGCCTGCGTCGGCCCGCGATGGCGTGATGGTTCATGCCGCGCTGTCGCGCAACGAAGTGGTGATCCACTATCAGCCGCAATATGACGTCGTTACGGGGGAGATGACGGGGGTCGAGGCACTGCTCCGATGGCAGCATCCCGAACTCGGGCTTCTCGGCGCCGGGCCGCTGGTGACGGCAGCGCGGGCGGCGCGGCTCGAATGCGAACTAACCGAACATGCGCACCGAGTCGCGCTTGCCGAAATGGCGACCTGGCCCAAGGTGCTGGCAAAGCTGCGGGTCTCGCTGAACATCACAGCCGCCGATCTGGGGGATCCTGAATTCGCCGGGCGTTTTGCCGCGATGGCCAAAGCGGCGAAAATCGATCCCGACCGGTTGACGCTGGAATTGACCGAACAGGCGATGCTCAGCGACCCCGCGAGCGCGGCGGAACAACTCGCGCAGATCCGCACGCTAGGCTCCGCGATCGCGATCGATGATTTCGGCACCGGCTATTCCAGCCTGTCGCTGCTCGCGCGCCTGCCGATCGACTATCTAAAGATCGATAGCGGATTTACGCGCACGATCGACGGTAGCGACCGCGATCGCATTGTCGTGCGCGCGATCGTCGATCTTGCCAGCGCGCTGGGGCTGCTGGTGGTGGCCGAGGGGATTGAGAATGAGCGTCAGCTCGGGCGCTTGTCCGAACTCGGCGTCGCGACCTGGCAGGGGTTTCTGAAATCGGGGCCGGTGCCGGCGGATCAGTTGCTGGCGTTGATGGAGTAAAGGCCGCCCGCGGGGGCGACGGTTAAGCTACCTGCTTCGCCAGCTTCCCCAAACCCTTGGACAATTGCAGCGCGCCGTTGAGCCTTGCGCCGGTGCTGACCCAATCACCGCTGATCGACAATTTGTTGTCGGGGCGCAGACGCGCGCGGCCTTTCAGCCGTTCGACATAGGCAATCAGGCCGGGGACGTTGGCGAATTGATCGCCGTGGAATGACACCAGGGCGCCCTTGGTGCCGACATCGAGCTTGGCGATGCCCGCAAGTCTGGCGTTCGCCTTGATTTCCAACAGCTGGACGAGATTCGCGGTTTCGGGGGGCAGAGGGCCGAAGCGGTCGATCATCTCGGCCGCGAAGGCGTCGAGGGCAGGGCGATCCTCGGCGTCGTTGAGGCGGCGATAGAGCGCCATGCGCAGCGGCAGGTCCGGAACATAGTCCTCGGGGATCAGGATCGGAGCGTCAACGGTGATCGTCGGCGACAACGCTTCGCGCGGTGGCAGCTTGCCAGCACCCTCGGCCTTGGCGATCAGGATCGCCTCCTCGAGCATCGACTGGTACAATTCGAAGCCGACCTCGCGGATGTGGCCCGATTGTTCGTCGCCCACCAGATTGCCGGCGCCACGAATGTCGAGATCGTGGCTGGCAAGCTGGAAGCCGGCGCCGAGCGTGTCGAGATCGCCCAGCAGCTTAAGCCGTTTTTCGGCAGTGTCGGTGATCGCGCCATGTTCGGGGGTCGTCAGATACGCGTACGCCCGCGTCTTGGCGCGTCCGACGCGGCCGCGAAGCTGGTAAAGCTGGGCGAGGCCGAAGCGGTCGGCGCGGTGGATGATCAGCGTATTCGCGCTCGGAATATCGAGGCCGCTCTCGATGATCGTCGTCGACAGCAGCACATCATATTGCCGGTCGTAAAATGCGCTCATGCGATCTTCGACCTCGGTCGGGGTCATTTGGCCGTGCGCGACGACATATTTGATTTCGGGAACTCGGTTGCGGAGGAATTCCTCGATATCGGGCAAATCCTTGATCCGCGGGACGACGAAGAAGCTTTGCCCGCCGCGATCATGTTCGCGCAGCAACGCTTCGCGCAGCACGACAGCATCCCATGGCGCGACATAGGTCCGCACCGCGAGACGGTCGACCGGTGGGGTCTGGATCACGCTAAGCTCGCGGAGGCCCGACATCGCCATTTGCAGCGTGCGCGGGATCGGTGTCGCGGTGAGCGTCAGGACATGGACGTCGGTCTTGAGCTGTTTCAGGCGTTCCTTGTGGACGACGCCGAAACGCTGTTCCTCGTCGACGATGACAAGGCCGAGGTTTTTGAATTCGACCGATTTCGCGATCACCGCATGAGTGCCGACGACGATGTCGATATGCCCGCTGGCCAGGCCGTCGCGCGTCTTTTGGGCTTCACCGGCGGTGACGAGGCGCGACAGGCGACCGATATTGACCGGGAAGCCTTTGAAACGTTCCACGAAGTTCGTGTAATGCTGACGCGCGAGCAGCGTTGTCGGCACGACGACTGCGACCTGCACCCCCGCCATCGCGGCGACGAAAGCGGCGCGCAGCGCGACCTCGGTCTTGCCGAAACCGACGTCGCCGCAGACGAGCCGGTCCATCGGACGCCCCGACGCCATGTCGGCGAGGACGTCGCCGATCGCGCGGTCCTGATCGTCGGTTTCCTGATAGGGGAAGCGGTCGGCGAAGGCCGGATAGGCGGCGTCGGCTGCGAGCGCTTCGCCTGAGCGCAAAGCGCGCTGCGCCGCGGTTGCGAGCAGTTCACCCGCGATTTCGCGGATGCGGTCCTTCATCCGGGCCTTGCGGCGCTGCCATGCCTCGCCGCCGAGCCGGTCGAGCGCGACGCCGTCGCTCTCGCCGCCGTAGCGCGAGAGGACGTCGAGATTTTCGACCGGGACATAGAGCTTGTCGCCGCCGGCATAGGTCAGCGCGACGCAATCATGGGGGCTGTTGCCCACCGGGATCGAGGTCAACCCTTCGTAACGGCCGATGCCATGATCGAGATG
>JAURVS010000349.1 GCA_030655355.1 Sphingopyxis sp. | reverse complement strand
AGCGAAGCAATCCAGGGCGGCTTGTCACGCCCTGGATTGCTTCGCTGCGCTCGCAATGACGGGGTGGGGGGACTTCGCTACGCTCGCAATGACGGGGTTGGGGGACTTCGCTGCGTTCGCAATGACGAGATGGTGAGGGTGGTCAGCGGACCAGCGTTCCGCCCTTCATGACATGGTCGATTTTTTCCAGCACGCTGATGTCGGCGAGCGGGTCGGCCTTTACCGCGACGAGATCGGCGTAGCGGCCCGGCACGATGGCGCCGATATCATCGCGTCCCATTTCGACCGACGCGCGACCGGTGGCGGACTGGATCGCCTGCATCGGGGTCATGCCATATTTGACCATATTGCGGAACTGGCGCGCGTTGAGACCGTGCGGATAGACGCCCGCGTCGGTCGCATAGCCGATGTTGACGCCAAGCTCGACCGCACGGCGGAACGCGACGCGCTGGGTGTCGGTCGTCTCGCGGTTCTTGCGCAAATATTCCTCGGGCCAGCCCTCTTTGGTGCCGACATCGTCGATATAGGTACCGTTGTAGATATCCATCGCCAGCCAGGTGCCGTGCGCCTTGGCAAGCTGCAGCGCTTGCTCGTCGGCGAGGCTGGCATGTTCGATGCTGTCGACCCCGGCGCGGATCGCATTTTTGATGCCCTGCGCGCCGTGCGCGTGCGCAGTCACGCGTTTTCCGCGCGCATGGGCGACCTTGACCACCGCGCGCAGATAGTCTTCGCTGAGCTCGACCGCTCCCGGCTCGGTGCCGATGGCGAGGACGGCGCCCGTCGCGATCGTCTTGATGAAGTCGGCGCCATGATCGAGCAGATAGGCGGTCTTTATCGCCGCTTCTTCAGGCGTAGCGGCGACGCCGAGGCGCATGTCGGGGGGCAATTGCTCGTTGGGGACGACGCCGTTGAGTTCGCCGCCGCCCTTAGGGATGGTGATATAAGCGCCCGCAACCCACATGCGCGGACCCGGCACGTCGCCGCGCTCGATCGCATTGCGCAACGTCACATCGGTGAGCCCGCGATAGGTGCCGACGTCGCGCACGCTGGTGAAGCCCGCGTCGAGCGTCACCCGAGCATTGCGCGCGCCGACGAGCACGGTTTCGGCGGGCGAGGCCTTGAGCGGCGCGGCGAGGTCGGCGCTTTGCCCCAGATCGGCGAGGTGCGTGTGAAGATCGATCAGGCCGGGCAGCACATTGAAGCCCGACCAGTCGATCGGCTTCGCGCTATCGGGCGCCTTGCCGCAGGGGCCGACGGCCTTGATCCGCTCGGCCTCGACGGTGATGCACTGGCCAGTGCGGACCTCGTTCGAGATGCCGTCAATCAGCCGTCCGGTCTGGATGTAGAGGGTTTCCGCCGACGCGGGCGCCGCAGCGACGAACGCCGCCGCGAGCGCTGTGGTCAGATATTCGAAGCGAAGGCGTCGCACTGGCGCGGGTCTCCCGATTGCAGGCCGCGGCGGAGCCAGCTCATTCGCTGCTCGCTCGTGCCATGGGTGAAGCTTTCGGGCACGGGACGCTGGCCCGCCGAGCGCATCAGCGTGTCGTCGCCGATCGCATTCGCGGCGCGCATCGCTTCTTCCATATCGCCCGCTTCCATCACGGGCTGCCCGGCGCTGTTCTTGGCGCGCGCAGCCCAAACGCCAGCGTAGCAATCGGCCTGCAGCTCCATGCGGACCTGCAGGGCGTTGCCCTCGGCCTGCGACGCGCGTTGTTGCGCTTGGCGGACCTGGTCCGAAATGCCGCTGATCGTCTGGATATGATGGCCGACTTCATGGGCGACCACATAAGCCTGCGCCGCATCGCCCGCCGCACCGAATTTCTGGTCGAGTTCACGAAAGAAGCTGGTGTCGAGATAGACGCCCTGGTCAGCGGGGCAATAGAAGGGGCCCATCGCCGAACTGGCGGCGCCGCAACCCGAATTCCGCGCCGATTGCTCATAGAAATAGAGCGTGGGTTTTTTGTACCCGCTGATCAAGCCGCTCCAGACTGCGTGCGTCGAGCCGAACACATTGCAGGCAAAGCGTTCGGATTCGGTGTCGCACGCGACGTTTGCGCCGGTGCGACTGTCCGCCGCCGGGTCGGCGGTTCCGCTGCCGCTGCTGAGCATGTTGGCGCCGGGGCCTAGGAGGAAAAAGGCCGCCACGCCGATCAGCAGGATCGTGCCGCAACCCATTTTTCGGCCGAGCAGCATCGGCAAAAACCCGATCAGCAGTCCGCCAAGGCCGCCGCCTCCGCCGCCTCCGAAACCGCCGCCGCCGCCACGGCCCAGATCGCGAATATCGTCACCGGGATCGTAATCATCGAGGCGCATTGGAAGTCTCCACCGGTAATTGGTCGTTTCGATCGAAAAGTGACACCAACAGTGACAGCAGCGCGGCGCAATTGAAAGGGGCTTGTCGGACAAGCGGGCCATTGCAATGATCTGTGTTGCGGTGCACAATTAGAGCCTCTCGCCAGACCAAGGATCCCCCGAGTCCATGCCTCGCCGCGCTGCCCGTGCCGCTCTTCCCTTGCCCGACCTTGTCGTACTTGTTCTGCAAGGGGGCGGGGCGCTCGGCGCGTTTCTGGCGGGGGTATATGAGGCGCTGATCGATCTCGGCATCGAGCTTGACTGGGTGGCCGGGATTTCGATCGGTGCGGTCAATGCCGCGATCATCGCAGGGAATGAGCGAGATCAGGCGGTCGGCAAGATGCGCGAATTCTGGGAAGGCGTCTCCTCGGCGCTGCCGTCGCTGCCAATCCTGGACAATGACTGGGCACGCGAATGGTCGCATATGGCGGCCGCGGGGCAGGTTATGGCATTCGGCGTTCCGGGCTTTTTCACCCCGCGTTTTCCGCCGCCCGCTTTCGCCGAGCGGCAGACACCGCAAGCGATCAGCTTTTACGACACCGCGCCGCTCGTTGCGACGCTCGACCGACTGGTCGACTGGGACCGCGTGAACAACGGCAAGGTTCGGCTGTCTGTCGGCGCAGTCGCGGTCGAGACGGGCAATTTCCGCTATTTCGACACGCAATGCGATACGATCGATGCGCGGCACATTCTTGCCTCGGGCGCGCTGCCGCCGGGGCTGCCGCCGGTCGAGATCGACGGCACATGGTATTGGGATGGCGGTCTCGTGTCGAACACGCCGCTCGAGCATGTCGTCGAGGCGGGGCACGAAGATATGCTGGTGTTTCAGGTCGACCTGTTTCCGGCGCGCGGGGACCGCCCGCACGATATGGAAGAGGCCTGGTCGCGCGAGAAGGATATCCGCTATTCCAGCCGCACGCGGCGGATATCGGATGGGCTGGTGCGGCGGCGCAAGGAGCATCGCCTGATCGACCGGATGCTCCAGAAGCTGCCGCCCGAGTTCGCCGACCTGTCCGAGGTCAAAGCGGTGCGCAAGATGGTCGACAGCAAGGCGCTCAACGTCGTGCAGTTGGTCCACCAGCCGCCCGCATGGCAGACCGGCGCACGCGATTTCGAATTTTCGCGATCGACGATGGAGGTCAACTGGGCGCTTGGCCATCAGGCGGTCGAGGCCGCGATGAAGGACGGGCATCTGCTTGCCGAGAGCATTGCCGAGGGGCGGTCGGACAGTTTCGCGGTGCAATCGAATGCATTGCGACCAAAGATCATCCCCGACGTTAACTGACTGAAGCTCCCCCACCGAAAGGACTGAAGATGCGCCTCACTGGAAAGACCGCCCTCGTCACCGGATCGACCTCCGGCATCGGGCTGGGCATCGCGAAAGCTTTTGCCGCCGAAGGCGCGAACATCATCATCAACGGCTTTGGCGAGGGTGACGCGATCGAGACCGAGCGCAAAGGGCTGGAAGCGATCAGTGGAGGCAAGGCCGCCTATGACGGCGCCGACCTGACCAAACCCGAACAGATCGAGGACATGTTCAAACGCGCCGAGACGAATTTCGGCGGCGTCGACATTCTTGTGAACAACGCCGGGATGCAGTTTGTCTCGCCGGTCGAGGATTTTCCGGTCGAGAAATGGGACATGATCATCGCGCTCAACCTGACAGCGGCCTTCCACACGATCCGTCACGCCGTGCCGGTGATGCGCAAGAAGAAATGGGGGCGCATCATCGCGACCGCATCGGCGCACTCGCTCGTCGCCTCGCCGTTCAAATCGGCGTATGTCACCGCCAAGCATGGGCTCGCCGGGCTGACCAAGACGGTCGCGCTCGAGGTTGCCGATGCCGGGATTACGGTCAATTGCATCAGCCCGGGCTATGTCTGGACGCCGCTGGTCGAGAACCAGATCCCCGACACGATGAAGGCGCGCAACATGACGCGCGAGCAGGTGATCAATGATGTGCTGCTTGCCGGTCAGCCGACAAAGCAGTTCGTCACCGTCGAGCAGGTCGCGGCGATCGCGTCCTTCCTGACGCGCGACGAGGCGGCGAATATAACCGGCGCGAACCTCAGTGTCGATGGCGGCTGGACCGCGGCATGACCTGATGCGGCCTTGAGCAATCTCCTTTGCGGTCCTAAGCTTAGCGCCTACCGGACGGGGGAGAGACGGAGAATCATGGGTCGCACCATAGTTATTATTGCGTTGGCGCTTGGCGCCGGTTTGAGTGGGTGCCGGACGGTGCCGTCGATACCGCCGTCGGCCGCCGATGCGCCGCCGGCAACGGGCACTTGGCGCGCCACGGCGACGACGCCGGATCAGGAGCGAATTCGAGGCTGGTACAGCAGCTGGCAGGCGGCGCTCGCCGATGCGCGGGCCAAGGGTTTTGGCGCCGATATCGATCGCGAGGGTGTCCTGCTGCAGCCGTTGGCGGCGCTGTCCAATCCGCATCTGCCGGCGGGCGATTATCGTTGCCGGACGATCAAGGTCGGCGCGCAGGGGCGAAGCGGCCTGTCCTATGTCGCCTATGACTGGTTTCGTTGCCGTGTCGCCACCGAACAGGGATTGGCGAGCCTGACGAAGATTACTGGCTCGCAGCGGCCCGTCGGACTGATCTTTCCCGACAATCTGAAGCGGCAGATTTTTCTCGGTACGCTCGAACTCGGCGACGAGAAAATGGCGGTAAATTACGGCAGCGACCGGATGCGCGATATGGCGGGGCTGGTCGAGCGGATTGGCGACAATCGCTGGCGGCTTGTCCTGCCCGCGCCGGCTTATGAATCCTTGCTCGACGTGATCGAACTGGTCCCGGCGAGCTGACGATATAACAGGGGAATAACGACATGCGGATTTTGTGGACGGGCGCTGCGGCGCTGGCTCTTGCGGTGCCTGCGGCGGCACAAACGCTGGGCGGCGAAGTCGAAAAGCAGATGCCGTCGCTGATGGCGATCTACAAGGATCTCCACGCCAATCCCGAACTGAGCTTCATGGAAGTCCGCTCGGCGGGCATCCTTGCCGCCGAAGCGCGCAAACTGGGCTTCAAGGTCACCGAAAAGGTCGGCGGAACCGGCATCGTTGCCGTGATGGAAAATGGGCCGGGACCAGTCGTCTTGGTGCGCGCCGACATGGACGGTCTGCCGGTGACTGAGCAGACGGGGCTGGCGGGCGCGTCGAAGGTGCGCGTGACGACGAAGGAAGGTGTCGAGACCGGCGTGATGCACGCGTGCGGCCATGACACCCACATGACCGCGTGGGTTGGCGTTGCGCGGTTGATGGCGGCGAACAAGGCGAAATGGTCGGGTACGCTGGTGATGATCGGACAGCCCGCCGAGGAGCGCGGCGCGGGCGCGCGGATGATGCTCGCCGACGGGCTTTATACCCGCTTTCCCAAGCCGCAATATGCATTGGCGTTTCACGACGCGGCGCAGTTCCCGGCGGGGATGATCGGTTATACGCCGGGCTATGCGCTCGCCAATGTCGACAGCGTCGATATCCTCGTGAAAGGCGTTGGCGGTCATGGCGCCTATCCGCAGACGACCAAGGATCCGATCGTGCTGGCAAGCCGCATTGTCGGCGCGCTGCAGACTTTGGTGTCACGCGAAATCAGCCCGCTTGACAGCGCGGTGGTGACCGTTGGCAGCTTCCACGCAGGCGCGAAGCATAATATCATTTCTGACGAAGCGAAGCTGCAACTGACCGTCCGCAGCTATAGCGACGAAGTTCGCGACCACCTGCTCGACGGCATTGCGCGCATTGCAAAGGGCGAAGCGATCGCGGCTGGGATGCCTGAAGACCGAATGCCTGTCGTGAGCGTCGACAAGAATGAATATACGCCGTCGACCTTCAATACGCCCGAATTCACCGAGGAGATGGCGGCGTTCCTCAAAACCAGCTTTGGCGACAAGCGCGTCGTGCAGATGCCGCCAGTGATGGGCGGCGAGGATTTCAGCCGCTTTGGCCGTGAAGACAAGAGCATCAAGAGCCTGATCGTGTGGGTTGGCGGCGTGCCGCAGGCCGAATATGACGCGGCGAAAAAGGAAGGGCGGACATTGCCCAGCCTTCATTCGCCATTCTGGGCACCGGATGCGCCCGCGGTGATCTCAACCGCCACCGAGGCGCTGACTTCGATGACGATGAAGTTGATGGCGAAGAAATAGCGGCGGGCTAATCTCCCGTTCCGGAGGTGAGAGGGAGATATACCGCTTCATCACGCCGGGCTCGAACGGGGCCTGCCTCTCTTGAAAGAAAAGGTGGGTTTCCGGGTCAAGCCAGAGATGAGGATAGCGCTGTCCGTCTCTGCTCAATCAACCAGTGTCGCCAGCCAGTTCAAAATCTCGCTCTGCAGCCGTATCCGGGCGTCTGACCAGCTATGGTCGGTCGTGACGTGGACGGTTTTCAAGCTCTTCCCACCGGCTTTCGCGACCGCTGTCGTCAGCGCGTCGCTCATCTCTGCCAACCCGTCGTCGGATGTCAGGACCAGCAGCTTTGTTTGCGCGAGTTGCGGCGCAGCTTTTACAAAGTCGAACCGATCCACGTTGGCGATTAATTCGTCTGCCATGATTTCGGGTGTCGTCCCGGCGAGCGCTTCCGTGCCGTTGCTGCGCAGCGCCTTCACCGCTTGGTCGCGCGGCAGTTTGCCGAGCCAGCCCATATTGCCTGCCGAGATCATCGCGGCGCCGAGCAGCGCCTTGTCATGCGCAGCGGTCATCGCGGTGACCCAGCCGCCCATGCTGTGACCCATGATGACGAGCCGCTTCGGATCGATCCGCAGCTTGGTCGCGTTGGCGGGATCGCGCGCAAAGGCGAGGACGGCGTCGGCATCTTCGAGATTCTGCACGAAGCGATAATCGCCGGGACTGCCCCATGATCCGCGATAGTTGAAGGTGATGACGGTCCAGCCCGCGCGGCGTATTGCCTGTGCGAGGTCGAGGCTCTTCTCGTTCCCCGGAAGGCCGTGGCACAGAATGACGGTCGGATGCGGTCCGGCTCCGGCGGCGATATAGACGACGCCGTTGATCGCAACCTTGCCGCTTGGAATATGGACGACTTCCATCGCCGCCGGATGCGCCTTGTCGGCGGCGGGGTCGGTGTAGATCGCGGGGGGAATATCGGCCGCGGTTGCGGCAAAGGCGGGAAGGGGGAGGGCGCCGAACAGCGCTGCGGCAATCCATATCTTCATGTCATTTTTCCCCGTTGTCGAAGCTTCCGCCGCGCCCGGCGCCCTCGGTAAATCTTTTGGCGCCCGCCGCTGCTCCCTCGCGCAAGGGAGCGACTCCGGCATGTGCTTCGTGCACGAGCGCGGCGTCGAGGTCGAAATCCCATTGTCGATAGGCGCTGAGTCGGTCGCTGTTCATGCAAAGCTGTGGAAAGGCAGCGATCTGTTTCGCGAGTTCGATCGCGGCAGCCATTGCCTCGCCGTCGGCGACGACGCGGTCGGCGAGGCCGATGCGCAGCGCTTCATCGGCGGCGACCGGACGGCCGGTCAAGATCATGTCGAGCGCGCGCCCTTGCCCGACGATGCGTGGCAGGCGGACGGTGCCGCCGTCGATCAGCGGCACGCCCCAGCGGCGGCAATAGACGCCGAACACGGCGCTCTCCGCCGCGACGCGCATGTCGCACCAGAGCGCCAGTTCGAGTCCGCCCGCGACAGCATGACCCTCAACCGCAGCGATGACGGGCTTTTCCAATAGCAAGCGGGTCGGGCCCATCGGACCGGGGCCAGCGGGGTCGTACCGTGACGTGCCGACAGCACCGAGATCGAACCCGGCGCAAAAGTGGCCTTCGCTGCCGGTCAGGATCGCAACACGCGCGTCGTTGTCGGCGGCGAAGGAGGTGAAGGCGTCGCGTAATTTGGCGGCCGTATTGGGATCGACCGCGTTGCGCCGCGCGGGGCGGTCGATGGTGACGATCGTCACCGGGCCATCGCGGTCGACGGATACAGACATGCAGGACTCCCAAAAGCCGGAACGAGCGATGACCGGGCTAGCATGATGCGATAGGGACTTGAAAGCGCGATGCTGCCACCTTAAATCCGACTCATGCGGGCCGGGCCCCTCTGGCGTCGGCGGGATTTATCCCGCCACGTGATGTCGGACCGCATCGGGTGACTCCGATGCTCTGGCCCTACCTCCCCCCTGAACCCGGGGTCCCGGCATCGGCGTCACCTGCTTGATTTTTCCAATCAGGAGGCCCTGTATGAGTGTGAATCCCAATCTTTATCGCCTGACCGTCCTGCATCGCCAGTTGGACGATGCCGAACGTCGCGAAGTGCGCCGTCGCGGCGCCGACCTGTTCCGCCTGCTGCGCTTGAAAACGCTCAAGCTCGCGGTGAAGGAACGGCTCGCCGCGCTGACAATGCGCCCCGCGCTGCGGCCTGCGCTCGCGCGCTAATCCGCCATAATCAAGATCGAACGCGCTGCCGAAAGGCGGCGCGTTCGGCATTTCCAGGGAAAATATCATGGAATTTCTGTTCGCCGACTGGCTGGGCACGCCCGCTTGGTTCTGGCTCGCCTTTATCGCGCTGGTCATCGCGCTTACAGCGTTCGACCTTGGCGTGCTCAACAAGGAAAACAAGGAGATGGGGATCGGGGAGAGCCTGAAGCTCTCCGCGCTCTATATCGGTATTGCGACCGCGTTCGGCGCCTGGGTCTGGGCGGCGAAAGGCGGAGAAGCGGGGCTGCAATATTACACCGGCTTCTTCATCGAGAAGGCGCTGTCGATCGACAATATCTTCGTCATTTCGCTGATCTTCACCACCTTCGCCATCCCGCCGCGCTATCAGTATCGTGCGCTGTTGTGGGGCATTGTCGCGGTCATCGTACTGCGCGGGATCATGATCGCGGGCGGCGCGGCGCTGGTCACTGAATATGGCTGGCTGCTCTATGTGTTCGCGGCGTTCCTCGTGTTCACGGGCATCAAGATGCTATTCTCGAGTGAAAAGCCGATGGACGTTGCGGGCAATCCAGTCGTTAAATGGCTGTCGCGCCGGATGCCGATCACGAACGAGTTGCACGGCGAGAAATTCTTCGTCCGGGTGCCGGACACCAAGACTGGAAAGATCGTGCTGGCCGCGACGCCGCTGTTTCTGGCGCTCGTCGTGATCAACCTCGCCGATCTGGTTTTTGCGGTAGACAGCGTGCCGGCGATCTTTGCGATCACCACCGACACCTTCATCGTCTACACCTCGAACATCATGGCGATCCTCGGCCTGCGCGCGCTTTATTTCGCGCTGTCGGCGATGGTGCATCGTTTCCATTATCTGAAATACGCGCTGGCACTCGTGCTCGTCTTTATCGGTTCGAAGATCTTCGTCGCCGACTTCGTGCTGGATGGCGCGAAGTTCCCGCCGCTGGTCAGCCTTGGCGTGACGGTCGCGTTAATTGCAGGCGGCGTCATCTGGTCGCTGATCAAGACGCGCGAGGAGGAAACGGCACTGCCCAAATAAAAATGTCCGCCGGAGGCCCAAGGGCTTCCGACGGACAGGCTTTCCTCCCCAGGAAAGCTCGGGAGGCGCGGGGCCGGGTCGCTGGCTCCGCGCCAAACTGGATGGCGCGGGGTTGCAACATGCCCCGCGCCAAGCTCGTTTAAGCGGCGAACTGGTTCATCGTATTGTCTTTGCCTGCAGCCTTCAGGGCTGCTTCGCCGGCGAAATATTCCTTGTGGTCGTCGCCGAGGTCGCTGCCCGACATGTTCTGGTGCTTCACGCAGGCGATGCCCTGACGGATCTCGGCGCGCTGGACGCCCTTGACGTAACCCAGCATTGCTTCGTCGCCGAAATATTCCTTAGCGAGATTGTCGGTCGACAGCGCCGCAGTGTGATAGGTCGGCAGGGTGATGAGGTGGTGAAAAATGCCCGCCCGCTTCGCCGAATCGCGCTGGAAGGTGCGGATGCGGTTGTCGGCTTCGTCGCCGAGTTCGGTGCCGTCATAATCGACGCTCATCAGTCGGGCGCGGTCATAGGCGCTGACATCCTTGCCATCCTTTTCCCAGGCGTCGAACACCTGCGGGCGGAAGTTCAGCGTCCAGTTGAAGCTCGGCGAGTTGTTGTACGCCAGCTTGGCATTGGGGACGACTTCGCGGATGCGGTCGACCATGCCGGCAATCTGTTCGATATGCGGCTTTTCGGTTTCGATCCAGAGCAGGTCGGCGCCGTTCTGCAGGCTGGCGATGCAGTCCATCACGCAGCGGTCCTCGCCGGTTCCCGGACGGAACTGATAGAGGTTCGAGGGCAGGCGCTTCGGACGCACCAGCTTGCCGTCGCGGTTGATGAGGACGTCGCCGGGGTTGCCCGCACCTTCGACCTCTTCGCAATCGAGATAGCTGTTATACTGGTCGCCAAGGTCGCCGGCTTCTTTCGAGAAGGCGATCTGCTTGGTGAGGCCAGCGCCGAGGCTGTCGGTGCGGGTGACGATGATGCCGTCCTCGACGCCGAGTTCCATGAAGGCGTAACGGCAGGCGCGAATTTTCGCGATGAAGTCTTCGTGCGGCACGGTGACCTTGCCGTCCTGATGGCCGCACTGCTTTTCGTCGGAAACCTGATTTTCGATCTGGAGCGCGCAGGCGCCGGCTTCGATCATCTTCTTGGCGAGGAGATAGGTCGCCTCGGCGTTGCCGAAGCCCGCGTCGATGTCGGCAATGATCGGCACGACGTGCGTTTCATGATTGTCGATCGTCGACTGGATCTGCTTCGCCTTGAGTTCATCGCCTTCGGCGCGGGCGGCGTCGAGGTCACGAAACAACATGCCGAGTTCGCGGGCGTCAGCCTGACGGAGGAAAGTGTAGATTTCCTCGATCAGCGCCGGAACGCTGGTCTTCTCGTGCATCGACTGGTCAGGCAGCGGGCCGAATTCGCTGCGCAGCGCCGCGATCATCCAGCCCGAGAGGTAGATGTAGCGGCCCTTGACGGTGCCGAAATGCTTCTTGATCGAGATCATCTTCTGCTGCGCGATGAAGCCGTGCCAGCAGCCGAGCGACTGGGTGTAGTTCGCGGGATCGGCGTCATAGGCGGCCATGTCGGCGCGCATGATGCGCGCGGTATAGCGGGCGACGTCGATGCCGGTCTTGAACTTGTTCTGGGCG
>JAURVS010000039.1 GCA_030655355.1 Sphingopyxis sp. | reverse complement strand
CCCCATCGATGTTTGCAGCACCGCATACCATTCGGCGCGCGTCCAGCGCGGGGCGAAGGCCTGCGGAATCTCCTTGATGCGTTCGGGGTTTTGCGTCCCGACGATCGGGATCGGGCGCGCGGGATGCGCCATCACCCAGCTGTAGGTCGCCGCGGCGCGCGAGACGTCATATTCGGCGGCCTTGGCATCGAGCAGTCCGGCGACTGCGCGCGTGCGCTCGTCGGCCGGATCGCCAAGCCGGCCACCGCCAAGCGGCGACCAGGCGAGGAAGCTCATCCCGTCCATCATCGTCTGATCGAACAGTCCGTCGAACAGCGGGTCGAGCTTCAAGGGCGAAAATTCGCTCTGGTGGCTGACCACCGGAACGGAGAGAAACTTGGCGAGCGCCGCGGTCTGCGCGGTCGTGAAGTTCGACACCCCGATCGCGCCGATCTTGCCCGCGCGATGCGCGTCCTCGAGCGTGCGCGCGATGTCCTGCGGGTGTGCGAGCAGGTCGGGACGGTGGATCTGCCACAGCTCGACATGGTCGGTGCGCAGGCGCTGGAGCGAAATGTCGATCGCCGAGGTCAGATAGGCGGCGCTGCTGTCATAGGGCACGCCGAGGATGATCCCGCCCTTGGTCGCGAGCACCATCTTGTCGCGCAGCGTCGGCGCGTCAGCGAAGACGTCGCCAAGCAAAGCCTCGGCCGAGCCGAACCCGCCGGGCGTATCGCAGCCATAGATGTCGGCGGTGTCGAACAAATTGACTCCCGCTTCGAACGCCGCATCGATGCGTGCGCGTGCGGTGGCGAGGTCGGCACCGGCGAAGCGCCACATACCCCAGGCGATGGGCGAAACCTCATGACCGGCGAGAGTCACGTTGGCGGGAGCGGGAAGAAAATCTGACATCGCTGTCATATACTCCATAAGTCAGAACGAGGGAAGCGGGTTTGTGGTGGTTGGCTATTTGGTGCGCGAACTAGTGCGCGAGTACGGGCACGCCCTCGCCGTCATTCTCTTCATCAACCGCGACGATGCGCGGCAAAATGAGGTGGATGGCAGCGAGCGCGACGAGATAGGTGCCGGCGCAGACGAGGAACATCGGCAGGTACCCGCGGCCGGTGTCGAGCGACCAGCCCGCGAACTCGATCATCGCCATGCCCGAGAGATTGCCGGCAAAGGCGCCGATGCCGATCGCCGAGCCGACGATGCGCGCGGGGAAGACGTCGGTAGTGAGCCCGAAGATATTGGTCGAGAAGCCCTGATGCGCGAACAATGCAAGGCCGAGGATCATCGCCGCAACCCACGCGCTGTCAACGCCGATGAGCAAAGGCACCGGCAGGATCAGCAGCGCGTAGATGAGCATCGTAGTCTTGCGCGCCGCGTTGACGGTCCAGCCGCGACGCGTCATCAGGTAGGAGGGCAGGATCCCGCCCGTAATGCCGCCCAACGCCGCCATGAGATAGACGAAGGCGACGGGAAGCCCGAGCGTACCCTGCGTCAGGCCGAACACCCGGTGGAACAGATCGGGCATGAAGAAGAGCAGGAACCACCACACCTGGTCGGTGAACGCCTTGCCAAGGATGATCGCCCATTGGCGGCGATCGCGGAGCAGGCTGGACCAGGCGATTTTCGGCGCCGCGGCGTCGCGCGCAGCGTTCGGCTGTTCGGGAATGCGGACCGCGAGCCAGACGACGACCCAAACGAGACCGAGCCCGCCCGCGATCAGAAAAGTAGCCTGCCAGCCCCACATCATCGCCATCAACGGGATGAGTAACGGCGTCAGGATCGCGCCGACGTTCGGGGCGATTCCCCCGAGGCCGAGGACGAAGCTGCGTTCCTTGGCGTTGAAATAGGTCGCGGCGGTCTTCACCGCGGCGGGGGTGCCGATCGATTCCGCCGCACCGAGCACGGCGCGCGACGCGACGAAGCCCGAGACGGTCGAGGCAAAGGCATGCGCCATACCCGCAAGGCTCCACACGCCGACGCCAATCGCGAAACCCCAGCGAAGCCCGACCTTGTCGATAAACCAGCCGGTGCCGAGGAAAGCGAGCGCAGCAGCGAACTGGAATGCCGAAGCCATGTGGCTGTAATCGCGGTCCGACCAGTCGAATTCGAGCTGAAGCGTCGGTTTCAGCAGCGCGAGAATCTGGCGATCGACATAGTTGAGGACGATTGCGATGAAGACGAGCCCCACCACGAGCCAGCGGCGTTTGTCGGCGATCTGCGCCACGTGTCTCTCCCCGAATCTATCTGTCTTGGCGATAAGATAACGTTGTCATATCGGAAAGGACAAGGCTTTTCTTCTGTATTGCGGTGGAGGAGCCGCGACCGGGCCCTTTTCATCGTCATTGCGAGCGGAGAGAAGCAATCTCCAGCTATCGATCTTGCCGGACCGGTCGGAAGTTGGAGATTGATAGCTGGAGATTGCCGCGTCACCTTTGGCTCTTCGCGGGGGCGACGAGCAAGGTCCGTCGTTCCGGTCGGTGATCGTTCGGGCGAGCAAGTTGACTGTTCCCCGGCGAAAGCCGGGGCCCAGAGGGACAGCGCTACCCCGCATGGGCCCCGGCCTTCGCCGAGGAACAGGAGGTCTTTTTGTCGCAACATTTATGTCGATCACGGCCAGCGTGACGATAATGGTCAGGTCAGTTTTTGGGCGCCGCCGTCGAACCGCGCACGACCAGCTTGTGCGGGAGTTGCCGCCGCTCGATGCGTTCGCCGAATTCGAGCAGCAAGTCGGCGGCGGCATAGCCGAGGTCGCGGATCGGTTGGTGGATCGTCGTCAGCGCGGGCCAGACGACTTGCGCCAAATCGGTGTCGTCGAAGCCCGCGACCGATAGCTGATCAGGCACCGCGACCCCCAGCCGGTGCGCGGCAGCGAGAACACCCGCGGCCATATCGTCGCTGCTTGCGAAGATCGCCGTGGGCGGTTGATCGAGCGCCAGCAGCGCCTCGGCGGCGGCCGAACCCGATTGAAAATCGAACTGGCCCGGAAAGACCAGCGCCGCGTCGAAGCCGATGCCAGCACGCTGGAGCGCCTGACGATAGCCGGTCAGTCGCTGGCCGCTCGCGAAATAATTGCCGTGTCCGGTGACGAAGCCGATGCGGCGATGCCCGAGCGAGATCAGATAGGCGGTCATGTCGTCGGCCGCCTGCACATTGTCGATATAGACCGCCGATGTCGCAGTCAGATCAGTGCCCGGCTGAACGCGCACAACGGGGATCTTGCGGCGGAACAGTTCGGCGAGCGCGGTGCCGACGTCGGTGACCGGCGGCGTCATGATGATGCCGTCGAGCTGCGCCTGATCGATCAGCGCGCCGATATCGTCGACCAGTCCGGGCGAGTTGATGTCGCACGGCTGGACGATCATACGGAAATCGGCCTCGCGGCAGCGCTGGCCGACACCTGCCTGCATGTTGAAGATATAATAGGGGCTTGGATTGTCGTGGATCAGCCCGATCTGGAACGAGCGTTTCCCCGCGAGCGTCCGCGCCGCCTGGCTCGGGTGATAGTTGAGGCGGGCGACCGCTTCCTCGACCTTTTGCCGCATGTCGTCGCTGACATAGCGTTCCTTGTTGAGCACGCGCGACACGGTCTTGATCGACACGCCGGCGACGCGCGAGACGTCCTTGATCGTCGCCCGGGTCATTCGCTGGCGCGCTCCGAACCCTGTTGGCAAATCCTCGTCACGGCTGCGCATCTCCCCGATCGGCGTACTGACTATCGCTGTCTGCTTTGGCGCGTCGCGCCGCGCACCGCAAGCGGAGCCTTGCGCGGACCGAGAGGTTGGATATATGACGCGACTCTATGACAGCGTTGGACAGACATGATTTGACCTCGATGCGCCACGCGCATTGGAATAATCTGCCGAGCGGCGGCGACCTGTTCGGCGAATTGCATCTGGCGCAGACAATGGCGGGGACCGCGCCAAAGGGCAGCCTTTTCCCCGGCCTTGCCGCCTGCGCGTGCGGTTCGGCCGCCGCCGCATGGCTTTCGGATCATTATGGTTTTCCGATCATCCTGCTTGGGCTTCTCGTCGGGCTGGCGCTCAATTTCGTCTCGACGAACGATGCGACGCACCGCGGCCTCGACTTCGCATCGCGGACTTTCCTGCGCATCGGCATCGTCGTGCTCGGGCTGCAGGTCACCTTCCTGCAGATCGCGGTGCTGGGGCCGGGGCCGTTCGCGGCACTGATCGTCATCATGACGCTGACGATGGGTGCCGGTTTTCTCGGCGCGCGGCTGTCGGGGCAAACGCCTTACGCCGGCCTGCTCGCGGGGGGCGCCACCGCGATCTGCGGTGCGAGCGCGGCGCTCGCGCTTTATGGCGTGATCGGGCGCCAGCGATTGTCGCAGGCGCAGTTCGCGCTGACGCTTGTCGGTGTCTCGCTCGCGAGTGCGCTGGCGATGACGATCTATCCGCTGCTCGCCGCGCACTTCGGGCTGACCGATGCGCAGGCGGGGTTTCTGATCGGCGCATCGATCCATGATGTCGCGCAAGCCATCGGCGGCGGCTACGCCTTTTCCGATGCCGCGGGGGCGAGCGCGACGATCGTCAAGCTCGCGCGCGTCGCGCTACTCGCCCCGGTGGTCGCGCTCGTCGGATTGATGCTGAAGCCCGAAGATGGCCGCGACCAACGCATCTGGCGGCGGCTCGCCCTGCCCTGGTTCATCGTCGCTTTCTTCGCGATGGTGACGCTCAACAGCCTCGCGCCGATTCCCGATGCGGTGCGCGGCGGCGCGCTGACCGCGTCGAAGGCGCTGCTGCTCCTCGCGGTCACCGCGACCGCGATGCGAACGCGGATGGATTTGCTGCTCGAGATGGGATGGCGCGCAGGCGTTCCGGTAGTGCTCGCGACGCTGACGAGCTTTGTCGCATCGCTCCTCTTCGCGCTCGCGATCTTCTAGAGCCCCAGCAGCTTTCGCGCGTTGCCCGAGCGGATCTTCGCGCGCTCTTCATCGGTCAGGTCGAGTTTGGCGAACGCTTCGAGCGTCCTGGGCAAGGAGATTTGCGGGAAATCGGACGCGAGCAGCACATGGTCGACGCCGACGTTGCGGATCGTCCAGACATATTCGGCCTCGATCGGCGAACCGGCGGCGAGGATCACGCTCGCCGATATGTCGAAATAGATATTGTCGGCGAAGAGATTTTCGGCGGTGCGCGCGAGCGCGAGGACGTTCCAGAAACGGAAATTGAGCCCGCCCATATGCGCGAAGATGAACTTGGTCTTCGGCGCGGCGAGCGCGAGGTTGAACAATTTCTCGCTGTCGCCGGGCAGGATGTTCGCATTGTCCATCACGACGATCAGCCCCGCCTCGCCCGCGCGCTTGACCAGCGTGAGAACGCGCGGGTCGGCGGCGTCGAATTTCTGCGTGTGCGGGTGGATCTTGAGAAGCTTGACGCCGCGCGCAGCGACGCGGGCGACTTCGGCGAGTGCGGCTTCGCCGTCATATGGATGGACGGTCGCGATGGCGATCATACCGGGATGTTTTGCGGCGAGCGCGATCAGCGCATCGTTGCGTTTGGCGATGTCGGCGGGATTGCCAGCGAGCGCCTGATTGGTTCCGCCGAACCACATCGCGCCAAAGGCATCGACCGACTGGTTCGCAGCTTTTAGTTGCGCCTGATATTCAGCGATCGACGCCTCGCCATTCCAGAGATGGACATGGCTGTCGATGACGGCGTCCTGCGCGAGTGCAGGTGAGAGTGGCAGCAGCAGGGCGATCGAAAACAGCAGGCTTCGCATAGGGCCTCCAATGAAGCGGACCGGTTGGAGCTCGATCTGCCACAAAGCCCGCCGCTTACCAAGCACCCGTCCTGCACGACACGGGGCTCTGACGCCGTCAGAACCCCGCGCCTTGACTCAAAGCTTAGAGCGGCGAGCCGCCGAGCTTGTAAGTCAGCTGCATGAAGACGCTGCGCCCGATGCTGTCGAACCAGCTGGTGTTATAATAGGGATAGCCCGACCAAGTCGGATCCTTCACCGGGTTCTTGTCAAAGACGTTCCGTACCGTCAGCGACCCGCGCATATGATCGGTGAAATCATATTGCAGCGTCGCGTTGAACAAGTAGCTCGCCTTGATGAACGCATCTTCGTCATAGTTCGGCAGCTTGCCGAGGCGCGTACCCGAGAAGGTGAACTGCAAACCGTCCGACGCCCAGCTGATGCTGCCGTTGGACTTGTCGCGCGGCAGATAATAGCCGCTGTCCGCCGCCAGCTTGTTCTCGACCGGATCGCCCGTGTATTGGGTAATGGTATGCTTGAACACATGGCTGTGCGCGAGCGACAGGGTGAAATCGCCGAAGCTGGTCGGCAGTGTGCCGCGGAACGCGACGTCGATGCCGCTCGTCTTTTCGCGCGCGACGTTGATCGGATTGATGCTGACCGATTCAATTTCACCAATTAGCGCGCCGCTGGTGAAGCGGTTGACGCGATCGAGCGCTGCAAGGCAGGTCGGCGAATTCGGATCGAGCGTCGTGTTACCATCGCCGTCTGGCCGGCAATCGGCCTCGTCGCGTGTCAATTCGCTGGCGCGCAGATCATTAACCTGATTGTCGAGCGCGACGCGGAAATAATCGACCGACAGGCTGATCCGGTTCGACGGAGCAAAGACGAATCCCGCCGTCAGCGTCTTTCCGGTTTCGGCCTTCAGATCGCGATTGCCGCTGCGCTGCGCGACGATGTCGACGTCATAATCCTCGCAGTCGCTAATCCCTGCGCTCGCGTCATCCTGTCGGCAGGTATAATAGTCGATCACGCTGCTTTCGACATTGCCGGGACCGGTGAACAGATAATGGAGGTCAGGCGCACGGAACGCGGTGCCATAGGCGGCGCGGAACAGCAGGCTGTCCATCGGACGCACTTCGATGCCGCCATTATAGGTGAATTTTTCGGCATGGCGCCCGGCGTAGCCGAAGCGATCGTAGCGCCCCGCGCCGGTCAGCGTGACAAAATCGAGCACCGGAACGCGCACTTCGCCGCCGATCGCGGCATGGCTGCGCTTTCCTTTCCCGTCGCTGTCTTTCCAGCTGTAATAATAGTCGGTTAGCGCGAGCGGGTCGGGGCGCAGATTATAGCCCTGCTTGCCATATTCGGCGACGATCGCGATGCCGACCGGTCCGGCGGGAAGCTGGAACAATTCGCCGTTGGTCAGCGTCGCCTGCGCGTTGCTCGTCCAGCTATAGGGACGATACACAGTGTCGGCTGAAATGCTGTCATATTCCGCAGGCGTCAGCTGGCGATAGAGGTTCGCCGGGTTGGCATTGAACGACGGGTAATCATCCTCGCCGAGTCCATCCTGCTCGCCGAGGAAGAAAGCCTTCGCCTTGCTGTTGATGATCTGCGGCCAGCGGACGATCGACTGGTAACGGCTGTAGTTGAACGACGCTTCATAGTTCCAGGCGTTGCCGAAATTGCCGCGGATGCCGGGGGTGATGCTGTAGGTTGTCTGCTTCGTCCGCTGCATCTCGAACCCGCCGGTTTCCTCTGGCGAGAACTGCCGACCCCAATCCTCGATCTGGTCGGTGAAGCTGTTGAAGAAATAATTGTCCGAGCTGCTCGACGATTGTTCGAAAGCCCAGCTCGTCGTGTCGTACATCAGGCGGACCTTGCTGATCCCCAGCTGCGCATCGACGAACAGCTTGGCATTGTCCGACAGTTCGTAGGTTGCGCTGGCAAAGCTGTTGAAGCCCTTGCGGCCCGAGACGATCGTTCCAAAGCCGATCGATTCCTTGCTGCCGCAGAAGTCGCCGTAACGCGGGCGATTATACAGCCCCACCGTCCCGAAATTGAGATTCGACAGGCGCTCGCACGTCCCGTCGTCGGGCGTGATGTAATCGTCATTATAGTCGGCGCGGTAAAAAGTACGGCGTGCGATCGCGGTCGACGGCACCGGGCTGTCGTCGGTGCTGTCCTGGATCTTGCGCTGATAGGCCCAGAGCGGACGCTGATCGAGATATTCGACACCGCCGACGATGCTGAAACGGTCGGTCGACCAGCCGCCTGTGGCGGTGACGCGGTGCGACATGCCGCCGCCATGCTGGGTTCGGCCGTGGCGATAGTCGAGCGTGATGCCGTCGAGCTTTTCCTTCATCTTGAAGTTTACGACGCCCGCGATCGCGTCGGAGCCATAGATCGCCGAAGCCGCGCCGCTCAGGATTTCGACCTTGTCGATCAGGCTGACCGGGATGTTCGAAATGTCGGTGAAATTGCTGCGGCCGATATAAGGCAGCGGGAAGTCGGCGATACGGCGGCCGTTGACCAGCACCAGCGTGTGGTTCGGGCCGAGGCCGCGAAGGTCGACCTGCTGCGCGCCGGGAGTGAAATCGGCGCTGCTACCCGACTGCGGGCTTTGCGTTTCACCGCTGTTCTGCGTCATCGCGGCGAGCAGCTCGGGAACGCTGGTGTAGCCATTGGCGCGGATCGTGTCGGAATCGATCGTGGTGACCGGCGACGGCCCCTGATCTTTGATCGTCGGGATGCGCGACCCGGTGACGATGATTTCTTCGGCGCTGCCCGTGTCAGCCTCTTGCGCGAATGCAGGCGCCGCCAGCGCGGGCACGCAAACACCAAGACCGAGGGCAATTCGAAACGCCCGCTTCCCCAAATTGGTCATTTATTCAATCCCTTGTTTTATTTCGGCACGAATCGGACCCGTTCGCACACACCCCAGAAATTTCACCCATTCGACCAGAAACCGTCGATAATTTCAATCACTATGGTGAAATGGGAAATCATATTGTCTTTTTGCGCCGTCATTATGTAACGTTGCGTCTTTCAGGGGTCGCCAGAAGGAAGACGGATGCTGCGTTTGATCATGCGAGGATTTTGGCTGTTGCTCGCGGGGCTGAGCCTGTCGCTCGCGCCCGCAGCCGCCAAAGAGGCGAAAGTGAAGCCGTATGAACATTATGTCTTCGGCAAATTGAACACCCCGACCCCCGGTCCGGTGTCGGGCGGGCTGCTGCTGATGGGCGGCGGCGACCGCAACATCGATGCAATGAAATGGTTCTTCGGCAAGGCCGGGAACGGTCATATCGTCGTGATCAGCGCGTCTTATGGCAAGGAAATCGGCGAGGAATTCTTCGAAGATATCGGCGGCATCCAGTCGACCGAAATCTTCGTTTTTCACGGCCGTTCGCAATCGATAAACAAGAAGATCCTCGACCGGCTGCGCAAGGCGGACGGCATCTTCATCGCGGGCGGCGATCAGGCGCGCTATGTGCGCTACTGGCGAGGTACCCCCGTCGGCGACGTCCTCAACGCGCATGTTGCAGCGGGCAAGCCGCTCGCCGGAACGAGCGCCGGTCTCGCGATTCAGGGCGAGAAGCTGTACGGTGCGATGGACGACGGCAGCCTCCGCAGCCCCGAAGCGCTTGCCGATCCCTTCGGCCCCGCGAACACGATCGAGGGCGACTTTCTGCATTTCCCCCTGCTCAAGGGCATCGTCACCGACACGCATTTCAAGGAGCGTGAACGGCTCGGGCGTCTCTTCGCCTTCGTCGCCAAAGCGCAGGTCGATCGCCTCGCCGACCAGCCCGCGATGCTCGGGCTCGGCGTCGACGAGAGCGCAGCGCTTGCGGTCGAGCCCGACGGCACGGCGCGCATTTATGCGACTGCGCCAGACGGCTATGCTTGGGTCGTCGATGGCAGCGGTCTGCGCGGACTGTCGACGCGCGGCCCGCTTGACGCACCGCGCGTGAAGGTCACCGGGGTCGGCCCCGGATCGGTGCTCCACCTGCCGTCGGGGCAAGTCGATGCCCCCGTGTTCGTGCGCAACTACGCGGCGCGTGCAGGCGAGATCGTCGAAGTGCCGCGCTGGTCGCTCGCGATTCATGGCGGCGCCGGCGTGATCAAGCGCGGTTCGCTGTCACCCGAAAAGGAGAAGGCCTATCGCGCCGGGCTCGACGAGGCGCTCCGTACCGGCAGCGCGCTGCTCGACAAGGGCGGTGCGGCGCTCGATGCGGTCGCCGCGGCGGTGCGCGTGCTCGAGGATAACCCGCTGTTCAACGCGGCACGCGGCGCGGTGTTTACCGCCGAGGGCAAGAATGAACTCGATGCCGCAATCATGGACGGCAAGACGCAAAAGGCGGGTGCGGTCGCCGGCGTCACGCGCACGCGCCACCCGATCGATCTTGCGCGCGCAGTGATGGACAAGAGCCCGCACGTGATGCTGGCGGGCGTCGGCGCCGACCGCTTCTCGGTCGAGCGCGGGCTTGAACAGGTCGACCCGAGCTGGTTCCGCACCGAGGAGCGTTGGCAGCAATTGCTGCGCTGGCGCGAAAAGCAGACCGCAGCGATCGACCCGACGCATTTGTTCGGTACGGTCGGCGCGGTCGCAATCGACAGCGAGGGCAATCTGGCCGCCGCAACCTCGACCGGCGGGATGACGGGGAAGCGCTGGGGCCGCATCGGCGATTCCCCCGTGATCGGCGCGGGCACCTACGCCAAAAATGGCCAATGCGCGGTGTCGGCGACCGGATCGGGCGAATATTTCATCCGCGAAAGCGCCGCGCGGCAGCTGTGCGATCGCGTCGCGTGGAAGGGCGAAAGCCTGAAGGACGCTGCGCAAGCAACGATCATGGCGGTCGGGGCGATCGGCGGCGACGGCGGACTGATCGCGATGGGCCCCGACGGGCGCCCTGCCTTTGCGATCAACGATCTTGGCATGTACCGTGGTAAGATGACCGCCGGAGGACCTTCGCAGACGGCGATCTTTGCCGACGAAAAACTGGCCAACTGATGCCGCAGCCGAGCATCAATCTCGACGAAGTCGACGAACGCTTGCTCACACTCCTCCGCGACGACGCGCGGCAGACGATCGCGCAGCTCGCCAAAGAACTCGGCATTTCGCGCGGGCAGATTTATTCGCGCCTCGCGCGGCTGGAGGAGGAGAATGTCGTCGCCGGCTATACGGTACGCCTCGGCAATGCCTTTGCCGCCAGCCGCGTGCGCGCGCATATGATGATCAAGACGCTGCCGCGCTTTCACCGCGAAGTCGAACAGGCGCTGGCGGCGTTTGCGCTGGTGCAGGCGATCCATGCGATCAGCGGTGAATATGACATCATCGCCATGCTGGAAGCCGAGGACGGCGCGCAGCTCAACGAGCTCATCGACGAAATCGGCTTGCTCGACGGGGTCGAGCGGACGACCACATCGGTCATATTGGCGACGAAGGTCGAGCGCTAACCCTCAGTTCGTCCAGTAGACATAGTCCTGGCCGTCTTTCCAGGGCGCGTTCAGCGGCACGTCGATCCGCACGGGTGCCTCGATCAATCCGGGCCAGATCGGCTTGGCCATGTCCTTGTTCTGCGCGTCGATCATCGCGCGCAATTGGGCAACGCGCTGCGGCTCGCTCGCCGCCAGATCATGCTGTTCGGTCGGATCGACCGCGAGATTGTAGAGGCGGATTTTTTCGGGTCGCTTCGTCACCTGCAGTTTCCAGTCGCCGGCGCGCACAGCGCGATAATCGCCAGATCGCCAATAGAGCGCCGTGCGCTTTGCGGGACCAGCGAGAATATCCTCGCTGTCGATGACCCGATCGGCGGGCGACTTAGCCCCCGCGGCGGCCGCGATGGTCGAGAAAAGGTCGATATGTCCCGTCACGTCGGCGCGCGTCGAGCCCGGCGCTATATGCCCCGGCCAGCGCATGAAGAAGGGCGTGCGGATTCCGCCTTCGAAGAAAGTCGCCTTCCAGCCGCGGAAGGGCGCGTTCAAATCGGAAATGCCATTGTACCACGCGCCGCCATTGTCGCTGGTGAAGATGACCAGCGTATTGTCATCGATCCCCAGCTGTTTGAGCTTTGCCATCACATCGCCGATACGCCGGTCGAGCTGCGCAATCATCGCGCCATAGACGCGCGTCTTGTGATCCTTGATCTGCGGCAGCTTCGCATAATCCTCTTTCGTCGCCTGAAGCGGCGTGTGCGGCGCGTTGAAGGCAAGATACATGAAGAAGGGCCGGTTGCGGTTCGCCTCGATCGCCTGCATCGCCTCGTCGGCGAAATAGTCGGTCATATGGCCCTTCGGATGGAAGCGTTTGCTGCCGTTGAAGGTCACGGCATGGCGCAAATTCGCCCAGATGAAATGATCGATGCGGTCCCATGGCAGTTTGGCGTTCACGGCTTCGGGATCATCCTCGGGCAGGAACATCGCTGCGCCGCCCAGTACCGCGAGGCTTTCGTCGAACCCCTGCGCCTGCGGTTGCAGCGAAGGGGCCTCGCCAAGATGCCATTTGCCGATGTGGAGGGTGTGATAGCCCGCGGCCTTGACCGCCTCGGCAATCGTTACCTCTTTTGCAGGAACCCCCATTTCGGGATAATCGGGAATGTCGGGGGTGATCAGTTGTTTGTGGAAGATCGCCTTGTGCGGCCCCACGCCTTCGCCATGCGAGACGCTCTCGGCGAAGGCGACGGGCACGGCGGTAAATTCGAAACCGAAGCGCGTTGGATAG
>JAURVS010000036.1 GCA_030655355.1 Sphingopyxis sp. | reverse complement strand
GTTGCGCCGGAGCACCCGCGCGAGCGCGAGGTGCAGCGCGATCGCGATAAAATAGAAGGGAACGAGGCTGTAAAAGGCGAGCTCCAGCGAATTGTCCGGATGCGTCGGTTTCAACCAGTCGCTGACGGCACCCAGCCATGTCGGCCCGAGGCCGAGACCGATCAGGTTCATGATCAGCAGCAGCACCGCACCTGCGATCGTGCGCTGTCGCGCCGGAACCGCATTTTGGACCAACGTCACTGCCGGGGTCAGGTAGAAATAGTTGAGGAAGGTCGGGCCGATAAGGAAGACCATCGCGAGCGGCCACGCCGGCGTATGAACGAAACCGATGAAGAAGGGCACGGCTAGCAGCAGCGAGATCGCGGGGATCAGACCGTAAGCCTCCGGCCGCTCTGCGGCATAACGATCGACGAGGCGGCTCGAGAGATAGATGCCCGCGCTGACCCCTATGCCGAGGACGAGCGCATACCAGATCGCGATTTCATCGAGCGTCATTCCCTTTTCACGCATGAGAAACAGGGTCGTGAAGCCGAGCGTCGCGTAGGTGACAAACTGGGTCGCACCCGCAGCGAGCGCGACGAGAGTGAGGTGGGACCGCGAGAAGAACATCTTCATCGAGGCGCCAAAGGTTGCCCCCTCACCGGAGGGTTCGACCGCCTGCACGACATCGGTGGCGCCGCGCCGCGGTTCGCGAACGAAAGCCAAAACCCCTGCGGCGGCGATCAGCCCCGCAACGCCGAGCAGCAGGAAGGCGAGCCGCCAGTCGTACGCCGCGGCGATCTTTGCACCAAATGCGACGCCAAGTGCCTGCCCGAGCGGCGGGCCGAGGTTGAAGAGGCCGAGCGCCAGCCCGCGCCGTTCAGGCGGGAAATAGTCGGAGATGATCGAATAGGAGGGCGGCACCCCGCCCGCTTCGCCGATCCCCACGCCCATGCGCGCCATGGCAAGCTGGACATAAGTCGTCGACATGCCGCACGCGATCGTCGCCGCACTCCACAGCGCGCAGGCGACGGACAGCACGCGGACCCGGTTCGTCCGGTCGGCAAGCCACGCGACAGGGATGCCGAGGACGCAGTAAAACATCGCGAAATAGAGCCCGCCGAGCAGCCCAAGTTCGCCGTCGCTGATCCTAAGATCGTCCTGAATCGGCTTCGCAAGGATCGACAGCAGCTGACGGTCGAGAAAGTTCAGGACATAGACGACGCAGAGCGCCGCGAGGACGAACCAGCGATAGCTGTCGCTTTGCCGACCGACGTGAGAATCTGAAGACGAAGTTCCCGGCATCGCGTGTTACATTTCCCTGAGAAAGAAGCGGCATGGCGTGGCTTGGCCGTGCACGCGAGCGAGGATCAGAAGATGCGGCTGGCGCGGAGCCAAATTGACGCGGCGTGCCCGCAACTCGGCGGGGCCCGTTGATCGCCGCAACGTAAAGCTTGTCGGTCAACACGGATTCCGCTCAACGAGGCAACGGCCCAGTTGGTCGGCTCTCTGGACGGCCTTCGGCAAGATGATCTCCAGCAGCGGCGTCATGCGGCGGTCACCGCAGAGAGATAGTTGAAATTATCGCGCAGCGTATCGAGCACGGGCCGTAGATATGGCGCCTCCTGCTCGACGAAATAATTCTCGATGCCAGCCATTCGGGCCGCAGCGAGAAGCGCGCCCCAGTCCGTCACGCCCTTGCCGATCTCGGCCGGATCCATCCGCGAATCGAGATTGGGCACGTTCGTCGCTGCCACGTCCTTGAGGTGCAACGCGCGGATGCGGCCATTGTGCTTCTTGATGAACGCCGCGGGATCGACCCCTGCGGAAACCGCCCAGCCGCAATCGAGCTGAAAGCTCACCAATGCTGGATCGGTGTTCGCGATCAGCAGTTCCATGATCGAGCCCTCGCCGCCCTCGACGGGTCCAAACTCGGTACCGTGATTGTGAAAGCCGAACTTGAGACCGCGCTTCTTCAGAGCCGCGCCCTTGGCGTTCATATAATCCGCCATCCCCAACCAGTCATCTCGCCTCATCTGCGCGACCACGGCGCCGACGACGCGGCGCACGTCATCACCCGGATTGAGCACGAACCGGAGGCGCTCCGGCGTGATGAACAGCGGCATGATCACGGTGTCGAAACCCAGGATATGGGCTTCTTCTGACAACAGAGCGGGATCGTCATCGAGCGTGCGCGGGGCGGGCCTGAAAGGTTTTCCGGGAACATGGGCGCTGGCGCAGCGGAGCCCGGCGCGATCGAGTGCTGCACGCAGTTCCTTGGGCGTCTTGCCGATATAGCCAGCGAGCTCGACGGTCCGATAACCGATTCGTGCAATGGCAGCGAGCGTGCCGTCGAGATCGGCGCTGGCTTCTTTCGCGACGGAATAGAGCTGGAGGCCG
>JAURVS010000022.1 GCA_030655355.1 Sphingopyxis sp. | reverse complement strand
GTCGACGCCGCCATTGGCGAGCACGACGCCGGTCACGCCACCAACGGTGAACATGAAGATGAAGCCGAGCGACCACATCATCGGCGTCTTGAACGTCATCGAGCCGCCCCACATGGTGGCGATCCAGCTGAAGATCTTGATGCCCGTCGGGACCGCGATGACCATCGTCGCAGCAGTGAAATACATCTTGAGGTTCACGCTCATGCCGACCGTGAACATGTGGTGTGCCCACACGATGAAGCCTACGACGCCGATCGCGACCATCGCGTAAGCCATGCCGAGATAACCGAACACCGGCTTTTTGCTGAAGGTCGAGATGATCTGGCTGACGATACCGAAGCCCGGCAGGATCATGATGTACACTTCGGGGTGGCCGAAGAACCAGAAGAGATGCTGATAGAGGACGGGGTCGCCGCCGCCTGCCGCATCATAGAAGGTCGTGCCGAAGTTACGATCGGTCAACAGCATCGTGATGGCAGCTGCGAGAACCGGCAGTGCGAGCAGCAACAGGAATGCGGTGACGAGAACCGACCACACGAACAGCGGCATCTTGTGCAGCGTCATGCCCGGAGCGCGCATGTTGAAGATGGTGGTGATGAAGTTGATCGCACCAAGGATGGACGCAGCGCCCGCGAGGTGGAGCGAGAAGATCGCCATGTCGACGGCCGGTCCAACCGAACCGCTGGTCGACAGCGGGGCGTAGACAGTCCAGCCGGTACCCGCGCCATTGCCGCTGCCACCGGGGACGAACAGCGACCCCATCAGCATGACGAAAGCGACGGCGGTAAGCCAGAAGCTGACGTTGTTCATACGCGGGAACGCCATGTCGGGTGCGCCGATCATCAGCGGCACGAACCAGTTGCCGAAGCCGCCGATCATTGCTGGCATGACCATGAAGAACACCATGATCAGGCCGTGTGCGGTGATCATCACGTTCCAGAAATGCTTCGCCGCGGTCAGGTCCTGCGCGCCGCCGAGCGCTTGCGCCCAGGTACCCAGATACTGAATGCCGGGATGCGCGAGTTCGAGGCGCATCAGGCCGGACAAGCCGCCCCCGATGATGCCCGCGAGGATCGCGAAGATCAGATAGAGGGTGCCGATGTCCTTGTGGTTCGTCGACATGAACCAGCGGACGAAAAAGCCCGGCGTGTCGTGATCATGATCATCATGCGCGTGATCGGCATGGCCATGGGCGGGTGCAGTTGCAGCAATATCGGTCATCTGTCGGACCCCTTATTATTTCTTGGCGGCCGGTGCGGCGGCGGGTGCCGCTGCCGGTGCAGCTTCGGGTGCAGCATTGGTCGGCGCAGCGGCCGGTGTTGCGGCGGGCGCCGTTACCGGAGCGGCGGAAGTGGGAGCCGGCGCAGCGGCGGCGGGTGCCGCGGCTACGGGACCAGCGGGGTTGCCGCCCTTCGAGCGGACCCATGCTTCCCATTTTTCAACCGGGAGCACTTCGACGGCGATTGGCATATAGCCATGATCGACACCGCAGAGTTCCGAGCACTGGCCATAATAGACGCCGACCTTGTTCGCAGTGAACGTCGTTTCGTTGGCACGGCCGGGGACCGCATCCATCTTGGTCCAGAATGCCGGGACCGCGAAGCTGTGGATCACGTCGGCGCCGGTGATGATCAGCTTCACCTGACGGCCGACCGGAACGACCATGCGATTGTCGACGGCCAGATGATAGGGTTCGCCGGCGGCGATCGCTTTATCTTCAGGCAGGATCTTCGAGACATATTCGCCAATGCCCTGATCGGGATAGGCATAGCCCCAATACCACTGATAGCCGGTGACCTTGATCGTCAGCGCGTCCTTCGAAGGCGGCTCATATTGCTGAGCGAGCAGCCGAATCGACGGCACAGCGATGACCGCAAGGATCAGCACCGGAATGGCGGTCCAGATGATTTCGATGAACGTGTTGTGCGTCGTTTTCGACGGGACCGGGTTGGCCTTGGCGCGGAAACGGAACATCACCCAGAGCAAAAGGCCGAGGACGAGCAGCGTGATGAAGGTGATCACGGGCAGCAGGATAACGTGGTTGAACCAGTAAGCCTGTTCGCCGACCGGGCTGACCTGCGGCTGAAAGTCGATGCCTGCGTCGACCGGCTGACCAATCCCGGGAGTCGGCTTCATCGGGACGTAAGTAGCATCGCCAGCCGGAACCGCAGCAGCCGTGGTAGCCGGAGCAGCAGCCGGAGCCGCCGCATCGGCAGCGACCGGAGCCGGATTCGCCGGAGCGGTCGCGGCGGGTGCTTCAGCCGGAGCTGTTGCGGGTGTTTGCGCATGCACGGCGCCCACCGCGCTCAGCGACAAAGCCGCCGCAATTACAAGGGTTTTCAAGCTCTTCATAAGGATAGTGCCG
>JAURVS010000010.1 GCA_030655355.1 Sphingopyxis sp. | reverse complement strand
TGTTGCCAAATTGCAGTTCGGTCTCGGGGCTCGGGTTGAGTTCCGCGAGCCGCCGATAGAATTCGAAGATGTCGGCCTTCTTCATTGCGCCCCGGACGGCCCCATATGCTTCGCCTTCCATTCCATCGCGACGCGCACGCGCCGTTCGACCGAGGGATGCGAATAGAAAATGAATTCTTCGACTGCGTTCGGACGCGGGCTGCGATATTCGGCGGTCTTGACCAGCGCGCTCGCAAGCGCGTCGGGCAAGTTGACGGTGCGCAGCGAATAGACGTCGGCTTCGCTTTCGCCCGTGCGAACAAGATAATTCTGCACTGGCAGTGCGAGCAGCGAGAAAAGCGAAAGCACGAACATCATCACCGGAAAGCCGCGCGGGTCGTCGATCGTCGCCCGGCTTCCAAACAGGCGCGCGAGCCGCGGGAAGAGCCGGTCGGCGAGAAAGAAGAGCGCGATCGCGAGCAGCGCGAAGACGATGATCATCCGCCAGATATGGCCAAGCACATAATGGCCGATCTCGTGACCTGTTACCGCCTTCACCTCGTCGAGCGACGCACCCTTCAGCGCGACGTCAGAAATGGCGATGCGCGCCGAATGGCCGATGCCCGACACATTGGCGGTGAAATTGTTCGACTGGCGCGAACCGTCGAACATGTAGATGCGGTCGGGCGAAATCCCCGCTTCCGTCGCCTGCACGACGAGCGCGTCGCGCACCGGCCCCGCGGGCACTGGCTTATAATCGTTGAACAAGGGTTCGATCAGGATCGGCGAAACGAGAAGCACAAGCGTGATGGCGAGCGCGGCGAGCCCGCCCGACCAGATCCACCAGCGCTTTCCCGCGCGGCGGATCAGCGCATAGATGCCGAGGAAAAAGAGGCCGCCGAACAAGGCGCCGAGCACCAGCGAAATCGCATATTGGCCGATATAGTCGCCAAGCGGCTGCGCGGTCCGGCCATAGGCCGCCTCGCGCCACCAGCCGGCATAGATGTCCCAGGGCAGCGTCAGCAGCGCTGACAGCAAAAGGAAAGCCGCGCAGAGCAGAAAGGTTCGCGTCGCCCAGCCGCGCCGTTCGAGCTTTGCCCCCAGCCGGTCGAGGATGCCGAACCGGACAAAGACCAAGGTGACCACAGCGGACACGACGACGCCCCACAATATCAGCCATTCGCTGCCGCGCGTATAGTCGGCCGCCTTGGCAAGCGCCTCGGGACCAAGAGCGTCGATGTAAGCGGTCGTGGCGGCGGCGGGGTTGAAAGCCATCTCGATCTCCCTGCTGTGTTATATTTATAATACGGGTCGATGCATGATGCGCAAGCGCGCTGTCAGATGCCGAGAACTTGCGGCATCGTGTAACGTCCCGGCGTCTGATGGATCAGCCACAGCGCCGCGCGCACCGCGCCGCGCGCGAAGATCGTGCGGTTTTCAGCGCGGTGCGAGAGGGTGATCATTTCCTCGGGGCCGGCGAAGATCACATCATGGTCGCCCGCAACGGTGCCGCCGCGCAGGCTGGCAAAGCCGATCGCACCGCGTCCGCGCGCGCCGGTGAGGCCGTCGCGGCCGCGCTCGGAGCTTGCTTCAAGCTCGATGCCGCGTCCGTCCGCGGCCGCCTTTCCGAGCAATAATGCGGTGCCGCTTGGCGCATCAACCTTTTTGCCATGGTGCATCTCCAGCACCTCGATATCCCAGTCGGCGTCGAGCCGCGCCGCCGCCTCGCGCACCAGATGCGCGAGCAGAGTCACGCCGAGCGAGGTGTTGCCCGTCTGAAGCACTGCAATATCGCGCGCCGCATCGTCGATCAGATAATGATGGCGTTCCTCCAGCCCGGTCGTGCCGATGACGATCGGTGCCTTGGCCGCGACGCATGCGTCGAGAGTCGCCTCGAGCGCGGCGGGCGAGGAAAAATCGACGATCGCGTCGCTCTCGCTGGCCAGCTTCAAGATATCGCCGCCCTTGTCGATCCCGGGGCTGTGGTGGCCCGCCTCGACGATCGCGGCGGCAAGCGCGACGCCCATCCGTCCTTCGCTGCCGATAATGCCGATGCTGGTCATATGCGTCCCCTTGGTTCCGCCTCCCCTTAGCCGTTCGTGCCGCGCGAAGTCGAGATGCCCTTCACGTCTCGACTTCGCGCGATGCGAGCGGATAGAGAGGGGAGATGAGCGAGATCAACAACATCGTCATCCTGACCGGCGCCGGCGTTTCGGCCGAAAGCGGCATCGACACATTTCGCGACGGCGGTGGCCTTTGGGAAAAGCATCGCGTCGAGGATGTCGCGACCCCCGAGGCGTTTGCGCGCGATCCCGATCTGGTGCTGCGATTCTATGACATGCGGCGCGAGGCGATCCAGACCAAGGTCCCGAACGCGGCGCATGAAGCGCTCGCGCGGCTCGACGCGGCATGGCCGGGCGAATTGCTGATCGTCACGCAGAATGTCGACGACCTGCACGAACGCGCGGGCGCGAAGCGGCTGATCCATATGCATGGCGAGCATCTGAACGCCTGGTGCACGATGTGCGACGCGCGCAGTCCCTGGACGGGCCCGCTGCTCGATCGACCCACCTGCCCCGCGTGCGGCGTCGTCGGCGCGCTGCGTCCCGATATCGTGTGGTTCGGCGAAATGCCGTACCGGATGGACGAAATCTATCACGCGCTGAACCGCGCCGACCTGTTCGTGTCGATCGGGACGTCGGGCGCAGTCTATCCCGCGGCGGGGTTCGTCCGCGAAGCGCGCGCGTCCGGCGCGCGGACGCTGGAACTGAATATGGAGCCAAGTCAGGGGAGCCACTGGTTCAGCGAAGCGCGGCATGGGCCGGCGAGCGTGCTGGTGCCGGCGTGGGTGGATGAGATGCTGGGCTAGTCCCCCGCGAAGGCGGTTTCGAATTTTCTCACACAAAGACACAAAGAGGCAGTGCCTCCACTTTGTGTGCGACCATCGAATATCCGTTGCTTCGGCCCGCTCGTTTCCAAAAGAAGGGCCTTTTGGTGAACCGCCCTCTTTGTGTCTTTGTGTGAGATTTTTTCAGCGCCACGGCAACAAAGGAAGGCGGGTCCCGGGTCAAGCCCGGGATGACGAGACGGAACCCCCGAACAATTTCAACGCCGCGCCGCGAAGAAATCCCTGAGCAGCGCGGCCGCCTCGCTTTCGCCTATCCCGTCATAGACTTCCGGGCGGTGGTGGATCGTCGGCTGCGCGAAGGTCCGCGGGCCATGGGCGACCGCACCGCCCTTTGGATCATCAGCGCCATAATAGAGCCGCGCGATTCGCGCGTGGGCGATTGCACCTGCGCACATTGCGCACGGCTCCAGGGTCACATAAAGGTCGCAGCCGTCGAGCCGTTCGTTGCCAAGTTTGGAGGCGGCCGCGCGAATCGCGACGATTTCGGCATGCGCGGTCGGGTCGTGCGATTCGCGCGGACGGTTGTGGCCTTCGGCGATAATCGCGCCGTCCTTGACGATCACCGCGCCGACAGGCACTTCGCCCCAATCTGCGGCGATACGGGCCAAATCGAGCGCGCGGCGCATGGGTTCGGGTAGCGGGAATACGGCCATAAAAGCGGCCTATGCGCTTGACGAATCTCCTGCAAGCCGATAAGCGCGCGCCTTTCCCGGCTCACTCCGGTCCTATGCTTCCCGTTTTGCGGGAAGTGCCCGGACGCCGACCCGAAATTTTTTTGACGAGGACGAAGACCATGTCGCGCATCTGCGAACTGACCGGCAAGGGCCGCCAGGTTGGCCACAATGTGAGCCACGCCAACAACAAGACCAAGCGCACCTTCCTGCCGAACCTGCAGAATGTGACGTTGCTGTCGGACGCGCTCGGCAAGGGCGTCAAGATGCGCGTGTCGACGCACGGCCTGCGTACCGTCGAACACAATGGCGGTCTCGACAACTGGCTGCTGAAGGCCGGCGACGATCAGCTTTCGGCTTCGGCGCGCAAGGTGAAGAAGGAAGTGACGAAGAAGCTGGCCGAAAAAGCCGCTTAAGCGCTTTCAAATCGCCGAAGCATTGGGGCGGCCGGTTTACCGGGCCGCCTTTTTGCTGTCCGCTGCCCGCGCAGGCGGCAGATCGACAAGTTCGAACTGCAAGAGCAGGCTGCGCTGCCAGGCGTTGAAATTATCGTCGGCGACGAGCCACAGCCAAGTCCGACCACCCTCGACCGACACCGCAGCGCCTTCGTAATTTTCGGCGAGCGGCGTGGGGACGCGGCCGATCGTCCGTGAGCGGACGACCGTATCCTTGCCGATGTCGGCGGGATCGACGATCGCGATGATCGTCGTGAAGACGGGGAAGAAACCGAGCCGCCGGTGGACGAGCAGTATCCGCCCGTCGGGCAGCGGCGCGGCATCGCTGACCAGCCCCTTGCCACGCGAATCATAAAAGAAGCGAATCGGCGCTGGACCGGGAGCGGCGGGATCTCCGATATAGATCAGCGCCTCTCGCCCGCGCGGATCATTGTCGGCGTCCTCGGAAAAAACGACGGTGCGGCCGTCGGCGAGCCGTGCCATCGCCTCGGGACCGCGGTTCTTGGGCCAGCGCGGCTCGGGCAATTTACGGCGCGATTCGATTTTCGACAGATCGGCATCAAGCCGCCAGATCTGGTTGATGTGCTCCAGCGCGACCCACGTCTTGCCACTTTCGGGATCGAATATCATCGCCTCGGTGTCGGCCATCGACTTGCGCGCCGGGCGGCCATCAGGGGTCGGCAGCGGACGAATATCCACCTTCGGCACTGCCCCGCGTGAATCGAGCGTCAGGCGCGTCCAATAGCCATTGTCGCCGACCAGCTGGAACCGGTCGGGGGCCATCCGCGCAATCGCCGAAAAACCACCGAAACGGCTATGCGGGCTGACGAGACGCCAGCCGCGTGCAAAGCGCATCGTGCCGGTCTGCTGCGGCGCGAAGACGAGCGGACGCGCGGCGGCGGCTTCGGTCACATCGACGTCGGGAAAGCGCATGACGGTGCCGGGCACGGGGCCCAGGACCAGGAAAATCAGGGCGGCGAGGAGCAGGCGGCGCATCGTTGCGGGGTTAGAAGCGCGGTGCCCGAAAGGAAAGCGGTTCACCGCAGAAAGCTGAACATTAGCCAACAAGCGTGTTCAGGCTTCGCTCAATGCGAATCGGGCAAAACCTCTTCATCGACAACGCCCAGACGGGCCAACGACGAAGAAGGAGAACGACAGTGAAAAAGATGGTGACCCTCTCGATCGCCGCCCTGATGTCCGCAGCAACGCTGGGCATGGCGGCTCCCGCCGCCGCACAGAACGGCTATTACGACCGCGACGGCTATTCGAGCAGCAACGTCCGTTATGACCGCGACGACCGTCGTTACGACCGCCGCGATTATCGCCAGAGCAACCGCCGCGATTATCGCAACGACCGTCGCAACTATCGCAACAACGACCGTCGCAACTATCGCCAGTGCGACAATGGCACCGGCGGCACCGTGATCGGTGCGATTGCAGGCGGCCTTGCCGGCCATGAAATTGCCGGTCGCGGCGACCGTGCCGTCGGCACGATCATCGGCGGCGCAGTCGGCGCCATTGCCGGCCGCGCAATCGACAAGGGGAATGACGGCTGCCGTTAAGAGACAGTCCCGACCTCCAATAAGTTTCTGACCAACTTTCCCCCGTCTGGCCATGCGCCGGGCGGGGTTTTCTTTGCGCGGCGCGGCGCCCGGAGGAGGCGCTTGCCATAATCGCCGCAAAAGCCTAGGTTTGCTGCCAAGTGCACGCCCGCGGTTTTGCGGGCGCGTGAGCAGAACAGGTTACGATAGCCATGCGGCAAATGGCAGCGCCATCAGGGCGACCGCCGCGGCCGGGTTCAACGACAGGGCCGGCGGCGAAAGGACGAAACAAGGCAGACGGCGGTGAACGCCCGATGCCGGTCACGCGGCCGCGCAGCTACGCCGCGATCGACCTTGGCACCAATAATTGCAGACTTTTGATCGCGCGCCCGCAAAATGGCGAGTTGGTCGTGATCGATGCGTTTTCGCGGATCGTCCGTCTGGGCGAGGGCCTGCATGGCAGCGGACGGATCAGTGAGGCGGCAATGGACCGCACCGTCGCAGCGCTGGCGATCTGCGCCGACAAGCTGCGCCGCCGCCATGTCTCACTGTCGCGCGCGGTTGCGACCGAAGCGTGCCGCCGCGCCGATAACGGCGAAGAGCTCGCCGACCGCGTCCGGCGCGAAACGGGCATCGTCCTCGACATTATTTCGGCCGCCGAAGAAGCGCGGCTTGCAGTCCTCGGCTGTCACAATCTGATGGAGCCCGGAGAAGGTCCGGCGCTGATCTTTGACATCGGCGGCGGCTCGACCGAGCTGATGCACGTCGATGTCTCCGACCATGATGTCAAGATTCACGACTGGATCAGCGTGCCATGGGGCGTCGTGTCGCTGACCGAACATGCCCCGCTTCCCGATGACAGTCTGGCCGGGCGCCAGGCCGCTTATGCCCATATGCGCGAGGTCACGCGCGATGCCTTTTCCGCCTTTGCAGGCCGCGCCGAGCAATTTGCCGGGCAGAAGCTGCGCCTGCTCGGGACGAGCGGGACGGTGACGACGCTTGCCAGCGTCTTCCTCGATCTGCCGCGCTACGACCGGCGCGCCGTGGACGGGCTGGTCGTGCCTTCGGACGCGATGCGCGATATCAGCCGCCGCCTAGCCGATGCGAGCATATCCGACCGCGCAGAAATTGCGTGCATCGGCCGCGAGCGCGCCGATCTGGTCGTCGCGGGCTGCGCGATTCTCGAAAGCATCATCGACCTGTGGCCCGCCGTTCGCGTCGGTGTCGCCGATCGCGGCATTCGCGAAGGCATTTTGCGCACGCTGGCGATGCAGGGCCGCGACATTCCCGTCACCCGCCGCGAGTATCGAAAATGAGCAGTGCTGGAGGAAAAGGCGGCAGCGGCCGCGGCGGACTGCACGTCCGAGTCAAAACCGCGAAAAAGCGCAGTGTCTCTTCGACGCGGTGGCTGCAACGGCAATTGAACGATCCCTATGTGCGCCGCGCGCAGGCCGAAGGCTATCGATCGCGCGCCGCGTACAAGCTGATCGAACTCGACGAGAAATTCGGCTTCATCAAGAGATCGCGCGCCGTCGTCGACCTTGGCATCACGCCCGGCGGCTGGTCGCAGGTCGTGCGCAAGGCGAACCCGCGCGCACGCGTCGCCGGGATTGATTTGCTCGCGTGCGAACCGATCGAGGGTGTCGAAATCCTCGAGATGGACTTCATGGACGATGCCGCGCCCGACGCCTTGATCGAGGCGCTGGGCAGCGCCCCCGACCTTGTCATTTCGGACATGGCGGCGAACACCGTCGGCCATCAGCAGACCGACCATTTGCGCACGATCGGGCTCGCCGAGACCGCTGCCGACTTTGCGGTACAGACGTTGCTGCCCGGCGGCGCGTTCGTCGCAAAAGTCTTCGCGGGCGGCGCCGATCACACGCTGCTGACGATGCTCAAAAAGCATTTTACGACGGTGAAGCATGCGAAGCCGCCCGCAAGCCGCAAGGGATCGCCCGAACTCTATGTGGTCGCGCAGGGTTTCAAGGGCCGTCCTGATGCCGACGAGTCTAAAGCCGAATAGTGGCCAATTTCAACGAGCCAGGGGAAATGACAGATGGGTAAGACGAGGCAGTCGGTTGCGACTGTTACGCTCGCGGCGCTGATGCTTGCATCGTGCGGCGGGGGTGGCGGCGGATCGAACACGGGAGGTAGCGGCCCGGTTACCGTTACCCCGACGCCAACACCGACGCCGTCCGCAACCTGCGCGCTCGCAGCGCGGCAGGCCTTTGCCAAGGCCGTCATCGACGAATGGTATCTGTTCCCCAACGACGTCGCGAGCGGCGTCAGCCCCGCGAGCCACAGCAATGTCGAATCCTATATCGATGCGCTGGTCGCGCCCGCGCGCGCGCTGAACAAGGACCGCTATTTCACCTATCTTACCTCGATCGCCGAAGAAAATGCCTTCTACGCCAGCGGGTCAAGCGCGGGTTTCGGCGTTCGCCTGACCTATGATCCGGTGAATCAGCGGATCGTGATCGCCGAAGCCTATGAAGGCGCGCCCGCTTTTGCAGCCGGTATCGACCGCGGCACCGCAATCGTCGCGATCGGCACCAGCGCCGGCAATTTGCGCAGCGTGTCGAGCATCGTCTCGACGGAGGGAGCCGCAGGCCTGACCAATGCACTCGGCCCGAATGATCCCGGCGTCAGCCGCGTGCTTCGGATCACCGACGCCAGCGGCACGCGCGATGTCACCGTGGCCAAGGCCGACTATTCGCTCGATCCGATTTCGGACCGCTATGGCGCGAAGATCATCACCGAGGGTGGACGCAATTACGGCTATATCAATCTGCGCACCTTCATTTCGTCGGCGAATCCCCAGCTTCGCGCGGCCTTTCTGAATTTCCGCAATCAGGGTGTCACCGACGTCATCATCGATTTTCGCTATAATGGCGGTGGGCTCGTTTCGACGGCTGAACTGATGGGCGACCTGCTTGGCCGGAACCGGTCGTCGAGCGAGATTTTCTCGCAGACCAATTTCCGGCCCTCAAAATCGGTCGAAAACGAGCGGCATTTCTTCACCGCGCAACCCGAATCGATCGCGCCGACGCGCATCGCCTTCATCGGCACCGGATCGACCGCGTCGGCAAGCGAGCTCGTGATCAATTCGATGCTTCCCTATCTTGGCGCCAATATGACGCTGGTCGGCAGCAACACCTATGGCAAGCCGGTCGGCCAGATCGCGCTCGACAAGGCCGAATGCGACGATCGCATGCGCGTCGTTGCATTCGCGACAGGCAATTCGATCGGCACGAGCGATTATTATGACGGGCTGGCGCCCAAAATAGCGAATAGCTGCGCCGCAAGCGACGATTTGAGCCTGCCGCTTGGCGATCCGCGCGAATCATCGGTGCGCGCGGCGATTAATTTCCTGTCGGGCGCGAGTTGCACCGCGCGCATCGCCGAAGCCAGCGCCGGAGCAGCCGCGCGGAGCAGCCGCGCGGCGGTGCTGCCGTCGCAGGACATGCTGACGCCCGAACAGCCGAGCGCCGCGCAGCGCGAATTGCCAGGGTTGTTCTAAACTTCGCAGCCCCGCGAAGGGAGGTACCGCTATCGGCTAGTCTCTGTTCCCCGGCGAAAGCTGGGCCCCAGATGCCGCAGCGCTGCCCATCGTGGGCCCCGGCTTTCGCCGGGGGAACAGATTGGCGGCGCGATTGACGGAGCAGCGAAGGGGACGTCGCTGCATCGCGGCAATTGACCGCAACCGCAAAATGCGGCTAACGGCCGCGCAGCGACTGGTTCCCCGGCGACGGGGATTAATAGGGAACGGGAAAACCCCGGCTGCCCCTGCAACTGTACGCGGAGAGTCATCGGCCACTTGCCATTGGGATTTCGATCCCGAGAAGGCGGCCGACCGGCGCTGACCCGCAAGCCAGGAGACCTGCCCGTCGCCGTCGTCTTTCGTGCGGACAGGGTGTGCCGAGCGAACGGGGGTGAACCCGCATGACGACAAGCTTGGCCGCGTTCGCGCGCGGGCTCGATGTCGTGCGTCCCCGATGGACAACCGCATCGATTCCGCGCGCGTGGGCGGCATTGTCGATGGGTTATATTATGTTCAAATCTGTTTTCCGAAGTTCGATCTGTCTGGCCGCCATTGCAGCCGCCTCCCCCGCCTCCGCCGAAGACGCAGCGACCGCGCATGCGGTTGCCGCCGACGGCGACAGCATCATCGTCACCGCGACGCGCGCGCCACTGACGCTCGACGAAGTGCCGTCGTCGATCGCCGTGCTCGACAAGGCCGCGATCGACCGCGCGCAGGATATCGGCGTTACCGAATTGCTGCTCCGCACGCCGGGGATCAGCATCTCGCGCAACGGCGGCTATGGCACGTCGACTTCGCTCCGCATCCGCGGCGCCGAATCCGATCATACCGTTGTCGTCATCGACGGGGTCAAGCTCAACGATCCGTCGTCGACCGGCGGCGGCTTCAACTTCACCAATCTGCTCGCCGGCGATATTTCGCGGATCGAAGTGCTGCGTGGGCCGCAGTCGATCCTGTGGGGCAGCCAGGCGATCGGCGGGGTCGTCAATGTCGTCACCGCATCGCCCGAGAAGGAACTGGAAGGCAGCTTCGACATTGAAGCCGGATCGCGCGAGACCGTCAACGCACGCGCCGCCATCGGCGGCCGCACCGGCCCCCTGAGCTGGCGCATCGGCGGTCAGCGCTTCACCACCGACGGCATCTCGTCGCACGCGAAGGCATTCGGCGGCGTCGAGCGCGACGGCTATCGCAACCAGAGCGTGTCGGGCCGCGCCGAACTGGCGCTCGCCGACAATGTCAGCGTCGATTTGCGCGGCTATTATTCGAGCGGCCGCGTCGAATTCGACGGCTTCAACGTCGACAGCAACGACTTTGGCAAGAACAAGGAGTTCGTCGGCTATGCCGGGCTGAATGTCGACCTCGTCGATGGCCGGTTCCGCAACCGTGTCGCTTATGCCTATACCGACACCAACCGCGACAATTTCAATCCCGACCGCGCCCGGCCACAAAGCTTCGAGGCCGATGGCAAGAACAAGCGCTGGGAATATCAGGGCAGCTTCGACCTGTCCGACCGCATCTCCGCGATCTTCGGCGTCGAAAACGAGCGTTCGGAATTCCGCAGCCGTTCGCCCGCCGCCTCGCTCGCGACGCCGGTCCCGGCATTCGCGCGCGGCAAGGCCGAACTGACGAGCGTTTACGGCCAGCTCAGCGTCGAACCGTTCGACGGGCTGACAATCAACGGTGGCGTCCGTTATGACGATCACGACCGTTACGGCGGCCAGACTTTGTTCGCCGCGGGCGGCGTGTGGCGGCTCTCGACCGGGACGGTGCTTCGCGCCAGCTATGGCGAAGGGTTCAAGGCGCCGTCGCTGTATCAGCTGTTCAGCGAATATGGAAACGTCGCGCTCGACCCCGAAGAAGCGCATGGCTGGGAAGCGGGCATCGAGCAGCATCTGTTCGATTCCAAGCTGGTTATCGGCGGCGCCTGGTTCGACCGCATAACGACGAACCAGATCATCTACAACAGCTGCTCGTCGACGACGACCAACCCGATGTGCTTCGTCCCGGGCAATCCGACGACGCGGCGTTTCGGCTATTATTCCAACGTCTCGCGCAGCGAAGCGCATGGCATTGAGGCCGCGGCGGCGCTGACGCTCGGCGGGCTGAAGCTCGACGGCAATTATAGCTGGATCGTCGCCGAAGACCGTTCGCCGGGGACCGCCAATTTCGGCAACTGGCTGCCGCGTCGTCCGCGTCAGATCGCCAATGCGTCGGCGAACTATGGCTTCGATTTCGGGCTCGAACTCGGCGCGGCGGTACGCTGGTCGGGCAAAAGCTATGACAATGCGAGCAACGCCCAGCGGCTCGACGATTATACGCTCGTCGACCTGCGCGCCGAACTTGCACTCGCCGACAATGTGAAATTGTTCGCGCGCGCCGAAAATGTCTTCGACGAGCAGTATATGACGGCGTTCCGCTATGGCTCGCTCGGCCGCAGCATTTACGCCGGCATCCGGGGGCGTTTCTGATGGTGGCGCTGTCGCAGCGCGGCGCGTCGGCGCTGTGGGTCTCGCTGTTCACGGCAGCGAGCACGGCGACGACGCTCGCGCTCGCCTGCGCCACGCCCTTTCCCGCGCTTGCGGCGCTCGCGGCAGTGCATATGCGCCGCCGCGACGGCATCGCTTTGATGCTCCTCGCATGGGCGGCAAGTCAGTTCATCGGCTTCTTCCTTCTCGGCTATCCGCGCGACGGAAGCACGCTGGCGTGGGGCGCGGGACTGGGCACAGCGGCGGTCGGCTCGGCGCTCGCCAGCTATGCCGCGCTGCGCGCGCTGGAGTATCGTTCGGTGGCGGCGCGGCTCAGCCTTGCTTATGCGGCAGGGTTCACGGCGTTCAAGGGCATTATCCTCGCATGGGCACTAGTGCTTGGAGGATTGCACACCGCGATGGCGCCCGACCTGCTCGCCGAACAGTTCATGCGCAACGGCGCGATCCTGATCGGCCTCTATGCGCTCTATCGCGCGCTGGTCGCGATCGGCGTTCCGGCGCCGTCGCAGGCAGCGGCCGCATAATGCTGACGCGCGTCGCTCCGGGGCCCGCGGTGGTGGTGTGCAACACCTGCCGACACAGCCGCGAGTCCCGCGACGACGCTGAAGGCGTGCGCGGCGGCGCGCGGCTCGTCGAGGCGCTCGAGCGTCTCAAGCAGGACGAGCCGCGCTACGTCGGCATCGCGGTGCAGGAAATGGCGTGCCTGTTCGCGTGCCAGGATTTTTGCACCGTCCATCTGCGCGCACCCGACAAGGTCGGCTATGTCCTCGGCCGGTTTCAGGGCGACGCAGATTCGGCGCGCGCAATCCTCGATTATGCGGTTCATTATGCCGCGAGCGAGCATGGCCGCGTCCCCTTTTCGCTATGGCCCGAAGGCGTCAAAGGCCATTTCATCACGCGCACCCCGCCACCAGGATTTGTCGCCGAATGACCAGCTTTTCCTCGATTGGGGCCTTTGGGGCAGCACTCGCCGATCTCTGCGAGCCGAACGCCGATGCGGCGGCCGACGCGCGGGTGCGACAGAGCGAGTTGACCAAGCCCGCGGGATCGCTTGGGCGGCTCGAAGAACTCGCGGTCTTTTTCGCGGGTTGGCATGGCCATGCTCGTCCCCGGATCGACCGCGCGCGCGCGGCGATCTTTGCGGGCAATCATGGCGTCACCGTTCATGGCGTCAGCGCCTTTCCACCCAGCGTCACCGCGCAGATGGTCGCCAATTTTGCGAACGGCGGCGCCGCGATTAACGCGCTGTGCGACGCCGCGGGGCTCGAACTGACCGTCGTCGCGCTCGATCTCGACCGACCGACCGCTGACTTCACCATCGAACCTGCGATGAGCGAAGCCGAATGCCTTGAGGCGCTGAACCGCGGCGCGGCTGTGGTCGACCCCGATCTCGACCTGCTGGTTCTCGGCGAAATGGGGATCGGCAATTCGACCGCCGCTGCGGCGCTGTGCGCGCGCAGCTTTGCGGGCAGCGTCGCAGGATGGGTCGGCCCCGGCACCGGGGTCGACGGCCATGGCGTCGCGCGCAAGGTCGAGGTGATCGACCGCGCGCTCGCCTGTCACGCCGCCGCGCCGCGCTCAGCGTTCGAGACGCTGCGCCGCGTGGGCGGGCGCGAGATTGCGGCGATCGCGGGCGCGGCGCTGCGCGCGCGCCAACTGGGTGTGCCGGTGCTGTTCGACGGCTTTATCTGCACCTCGGCGATCGCGCCGCTCGCAGCGGAGAATCCGGCGATCACCGCGCATTGCATCGCGGGACATTGCTCGGCCGAGCCGGGGCACAAGCGCCTGCTCAGCCTGCTAGACCTCGATCCGCTTCTGACGCTCGGCATGCGATTGGGCGAAGGCAGCGGCGCGGCAGTCGCGGCGAACATCATCCGCAGCGCGCTCGCCGCGCACGACCGGATGGCGACCTTTGCCGAGGCCGCGGTTTCGGCGTCGCTGTGAGCGACTTCGCGCTCCACCTGCTGCGCCACGGTGCGCCCGAACAGCCGGGCTTGCTGATGGGACGCAGCGATGGGGTGCCGAGCGATGCGGGGATCGCGGCTTGCGTCGCGCAGGCGGGGGATCTGGGGATCGAGCGGATCGTCGCGTCCGACCTGCGCCGCAGCCGCGATGCAGGCGCGGCGATCGCGGAGGTAGCGGGCTTGCCGCTGACGGTTGACGCGCGCTGGCGCGAACTCGACTTCGGCGACTGGGATGGGAAAGCCGCAGGCGAGGTCGATCCGGGTGCGCTCGGGCTGTTCTGGAACGACCCCGATGGCTATCCGCCTCCGGGCGGCGAACGATGGTCGGCGCTGGTGACGCGCGTGGCGGCGGCGATCGCCGATCTGGCGCCCGTGCCGACGTTGATTGTCGCGCATGGCGGTTCGATGCGGGCCGCGCTGCATGGTCTGTGCGGGTTCGATCAGCGCCAGCTGTGGGCGTTCGAACTGCCCTATGCGGCGCTGCTCTCACTGCGCGTCTGGCCGGGCGAGCAGCCGAGCGCACAGATTGCGGGGCTCTATCCATGAAGGGGCTGATCGTCGCGATCCAGTTTCTGACGCGGCTGCCGACACCGCATATCACTGTGTCGGGCGACGAGTTCGCGGCGTCGATGCGCTGGTTTCCAGCCGTCGGCCTGATCGTCGGCGCGCTTGTTGCGGGCGCGGGATGGGCGGGGGCGCTGGTCGATCCGTGGACGGGCGCGCTTGCCGCGCTTGTCGCGTGGGTCGCAGTCACTGGCGCGCTGCACCTCGACGGGCTTGGCGACATCGCCGATGCGAGCGGCGCGGCGCACAAGGACCGCGCGCGGTTGATCGCGGTGCTCGGCGACCCGCATGTCGGCAGCTTCGCGGTCGTGACGATCGCGCTGCAACTGATCGCGAAGCTGGTGCTGCTTCACGCCTTGCTCGACCGCGAAGCCTTCGCCGCGATCGCGCTCGTGCCTTTTGCGGCGCGGATCGGACCGCTGGTCTGGTCGCGCGCGCTGCCCGATCTGCACGCGGGGCTGGGGTCGCGGTTCCGGAATGCGGTGCGCGAGATTGATTTCATCCTCTGGGGCGTTTTGCTGGTGGCCGCGGCGTGGGTGTCACCTTCGCTGCT
>JAURVS010000007.1 GCA_030655355.1 Sphingopyxis sp. | reverse complement strand
TCGCATTGCTTGCGATTGCCGTTTTATTTTCGTCGAACCGCCGCTGGATCCGCCCGCGCATCGTCATCCCCGCTTTCCTGCTTCAGGCCGGTTTCGCCGTGCTCGTTATCGGCACACCTTGGGGCCGCGCGGCGATTCAGGCGATGTCGAATGGCGTGTCGAACCTGCTCGGCTATGCTGATGAGGGAACGAAATTCCTGTTCGGCGAAGTGCTGACGCAAGCACCTTATGGCAAGGCGGTGTTCGCCATCGGCGCGCTACCCGTGATCATCTTTTTCGCCTCGCTGATCTCGGTGCTCTATTATCTTGGCGTGATGCAGCTGATCATCAAATGGGTCGGCGGCGCGATCCAGAAGGTCACCGGAATCACCAAGGTCGAAAGCCTCGGTGCCGCGGCGAACATCTTTGTCGGCCAGTCCGAATCGCCGCTCGTCATCCGCCCCTATCTTGCCGGCCTGACCCCGCCGCAATTGTTCACCGTGATGACGGTCGGCATGGCGGGGGTCGCGGGGACGATCCTGGGCGCCTATGCCGGGATGATCGGCCCGCACCTCCTCCCCTATCTGCTCGCCGCCAGCTTCATGTCGGCGCCGGGCGGCATCCTGATGGCCAAGATCATGATGCCCGACGATCCCAAGGACATCGGCATCGAACCGATCGTGATGCCCGAAGCCAGCCATGACGAGGAAAAGCCCGCGAACATCATCATGGCGGCGGCACAAGGCGCGCAAACCGGCGTCAAGCTGGCGGTCGCGGTCGGCGCGATGGTGATGGCGTTCGTCGCGCTCGTCGCGCTTGCCAACGGTCTGCTCGCGGGCATCGGGGGCTGGTTCGGCATCGAAGGCCTGTCGTTCCAGGCGATCATCGGGACGATCTTTCGCCCGGTGATGTGGCTGATGGGCGTGCCATGGGAAGAAAGCGCCGTTGTCGGCGGACTGTTCGGCAGCAAGGTCGTGCTCAACGAATTTGTCGCTTTCATCGACCTTGGCAAGGCGCAGGGCAATATGTCTATGGCGGCGGTCGCGATCGCGACCTTTGCGCTCTGCGGTTTCGCCAATTTCAGCTCGATCGCGATTCAGATGGCAGTGACCGGCGGACTCGCCCCGAACCAGCGCCCGATGATCGCAAAGCTCGGGCTGAAGGCGCTGCTCGCGGGAAGCCTGTCAAACCTGATGTCGGCGGCGCTCGCGGGGCTGATGCTGGGGATCGCGCCGCCGCTCGCAGCGCCTCCTCCTCCCGCGCCTGCGCCCATAGTGACGGCGCCTGCGGCCGCTCCCGATGCGGCCGTTGTTCCGGCAGCTCCGCCAACCAAGGCGCCCTGAACCGTCGACCGCGAGGGTCGTTTGGGAGAATTTGCAAGCAACCCCTGAATCGCGTAAACTTGGGACATAAGAATCCCGGGTCGCGTTTGCCAACAGGGAGGTTGTCATGAAAACCGCTTATCGTTTGTCGATCCTTGTCGCAGCCGCGACATCGATAGGGGCGGGTTTCCTCGCCACCTCGCATGCGCAAGTCGCCGAAACCGAGCGATATCGCCCCGAACGTCCGCCCGAGGCGACAATTTATCGCGACGCGGGCTATCGCGGCCCCGCAGTGTTCATCGGCGAGGAAAAACCCAACCTCGGCCTCGCATGGCCCGTCAATTCGATCCGCGTGCCGAACGGGCGCTGGGAGCTTTGCGAAAAGACCCGCTACCGCGGCAATTGCCGGACGGTCGACCGCGACACTCCGATGCTCAATAATGTCCTGCGCGGGCTGACCATCCAGTCGATCCGGCCCGTCGATGGGGGCGGTGGCGGTGGTGGCTGGAACCCGAACCCGCCCGGCAAAGATCAGGTCGCGCGCGGCAATTTTGCCGAATTCCATACTCAGCCTGCGGAACGCAACACGCGCGTCCTCGCCTGCGAACGCGGGTCGGCGACCGCCAGTTGCGCAGCGCAGACTGCCGACAGCTGGTGCCGTTCGATCAGCTGGAACGGCTCGGCGCGCGAGCATATGGAAACGATCAACGGGCGGGTTTATCTCGCCGACGTGCTGTGCGTCCGTTCGGGTTATTGAGGGGGAGACATATGAAGACGATCAATCTGATCGCGGCGAGCGCCGCAATCCTCGGGCTCGCCGGTTGCTCATCGGTGCCGCGCAACACCGGCACCAGCTATGATTGCAGCGGCGGCACCAAGCTGAAAGTCGACTATGTCGGCAGCACCGCCATCGTCCGCGTCAACGGCATGCGTTCGCTGGTATTGAAGCAGACGCCGTCGACCGGCGCTTCGGTCTACGAGAATAAGACAGGCGCACGGCTGCAGCGTAACGGCAGCGACGTGACGTGGAATACTGCGCTACGCTCAGCACCTGAGAGCTGCCGCGTCGTTTACACGCCGCTCTGATCTGGCCGCACGCCGAAGCAGGTCGGCGGTGCTCCTAGACTGTCATTTTCGCGAGCGCCGCGCGCACTTCACCGGCGAACAATTCGGGCTGCTCCCACGCGGCGAAATGGCCACCGCGGTCGAGTTCGTTCCAATAGACGATATTTTTGTAACGTCGGTCGGCCCAGCGCCGCGACAGGCGCATGATCTCGTTCGAAAACAGGCTGCACCCCGTCGGCACCATGATCTCGCCGGCAGAGAAGTTGCGGAAGCTGTGCCAGTAGAGCCGCGCCGACGACGCCGCGCTGGCGGTGAGCCAATAGAGGCTGACGGTGTCGAGCATCGCATCCTTCGACAGCGCCTTTTCGGGGTGGCCGCCGATCGACTGTCCGCCGGGCTCATGCCCGCAATCGGTCCAGCCGTGACATTTTTCGACGATCCAAGCCATTTGCCCCGCCGGTGAATCGGTGAGCGCATATCCGATCGTTTGCGGCCGCGTCGCCTGCTGCGTCGAATAGCCGCTGTCCTTGGCCTGATACCAGCCGAAGCGCGTGAGATAGAGTTTCTCGCTGTCGGTCAGATCGGTCATCAGATCGGGCGGCGGCGCACCGACGACCATATTGACGTGAATGCCCGCGCAATGGTCGCCATGGTTCATGCCGATCGCGCAGGTCACCGCGCTGCCCCAATCGCCGCCTTGCGCAAAATAGCGATCATAGCCGAGCGCCTGCATCAGCGCGTCCCATGCCGCACCGATATGCTCGACGCTCCATCTGGCTTCGGTCGGTTTGCCCGAAAATCCATAGCCGGGAAGCGACGGTATCACGAGGTGATAGTCAGCCGAAAGCGGCTCGATCACATCGAGAAATTCGAGCACCGAACCCGGCCATCCATGCGTGAGCACCAGCGGGCGCGCGGCGGGATTTGTCGATCGAATATGGAGGAAATGAATGTCGAGCCCGTCGATTGTCGCGAGATGATTGGGCCATGCATTCAGCTGCGACTCGACCCGCCGCCAATCATAATCGTCGCGCCAATAAGCCGCGAGTTCCTGCGCATAAGCGAGCGGAATGCCCTGATCCCAATCGTCGACGGTTTCCTTTTCAGGCCAGCGCGTGTGCGCCAGCCGGTCTTTCAAATCGTCGAGTGCCGCTTGCGGTACGTCGATCGTAAAAGCCCGGATATTGTCGACCTGCATCTCGTTCCCCCTGTTTCCCGACGGTGTTACGGGCGCGCGGGCGCCTTGCAACCGCGCTCGAGCCCCACGCCCTTCAGAAAACCGCGCCGCACCGTTCCGGCATAGACCGCCTGAGCATAGCGTCGCCGTTCGGCATTGGCGCCGGTGACTTCACCGATCAGCCCCCGAAAGGGAATGATCCCGCCAGCTACCGTGCCAGCGACCCGGCCTGCGGTTTCTTCCCGCTTCTTGGCGCGGTCCTTATCGACCTGTTCATTGACGTCGGGGCCGAGCACCTCGTTGAGCTCGCCGATTTCCTTGATGATCGCGCCGCATTTCCCGAGCCCCGAGAGCGAATAGGGATTCTCCTGAATCGCCAGAAGCTTGGGAGGCGCCTCCTTGCCGTCGAACGGTTCGGTGACCGAATTGGCGGTATCCTTGATCGTCGAATCCTCGGGCGCGCCCTTTTGGGCATAGGAATGGACCGGCATGATCAAGGCGGTGACCGCCAGGCCAATCAGAAGCTTGCTGCGCATGATCTTTTTCCTCTGTTTGCTCCGGCCAAGACGGCCCACGGACTCAAACGCACGGCGAGGCAGCTGGCTCCCGCCTATTTATCAGTCGCATAGCCGCCGTCGATCGCCTCATCGCCAATCGCAGCAGTGTCCGACGCCCAAAAATCCAGAATGCGCTTCAACTCACCCTGCGGCAGGCCGTCGATGACATAGGCGCCGAACATATAGAGCTGTTTGCTTTCGTTGACACCGACGCGGAGCAGGTCGAACTCGTCGTTCATCTGCTGCACCCAGCTTGCCGGAGGATTGACGACATCGCTGTATGACGCAACGAGCGTGATATATTGGCAGTCCTTGCCTGCGGTGCAGCGCTGCATGCGGAGCGTCGAGGAAAAGCCGTCGATGTCGATGTCGAATTCGGGCGTCGTGTCCGCAGCGGTCAGCGCGGTTGGTGCATATCCCATAGCGCTCAGCGTATTTCGGAAAGCCACCGGATCCTTGATGCTGACCGTTTGCGCCTGCGCGGGTGCAACCACGACAAAAAAAGCTGCCACGGCAGCCGCCGATATGAAACGCATGAAATCCCCCACAGACGATAAAGCCCGACCCGCGGCCATCGTGTCCAATGGACCGATGATCGTAAAGTCACAAAATCAGCTTTGGGGAGATATTCTCGGCTTTTATCGCGTCGGAACGGGTTCGGCGCCCGCCCAGTCATAGAAACCTCGCCCGGCCTTTTTACCGACCCAACCGGCATCGACATATTGGACGAGCAAGGGCGCGGGGCGAAATTTCGGATCGCCAGTGCCGGTATAGAGCACACGAATGATTTCGAGGCAGGTGTCGAGCCCGATGAAGTCGGCGAGCGTGATCGGACCCATCGGGTGGTTGAGGCCGAGACGACAGCCCGCATCGATATCCTGCATCGTCGCGACGCCTTCGCCGAGCGCGAACACCGCTTCGTTGATCAGCGGCATCAGCACACGATTGACGATGAAGCCCGGCGCGTCGTTCGCATGGACGATTTCCTTGCCCAGCCCGCGGCCATAGGCCTCGACCTTCGCCAGCGTGTCGTCGCTCGTCGCAAGGCCGCGGATCAGTTCGATCAGGCCCATCACCGGGACGGGGTTGAAGAAATGGACGCCGATGAAGCGCGCCGGATCGGGCGCTGCCTGCGCGAGACGCGTGATCGGGATCGAGCTGGTGTTGCTGGCGAGGATCGCGGTAGCCGAAAGATGCTGACCGACGCTGGCGAAGATCGCGCGCTTGATTTCTTCGCGCTCGGTCGCGGCCTCGATCACCAGATCGGCGGGGGCGAAGGCGCCGTGATCGGCGACCGGCGTGATACGCGCGAGCAACGCGTCGGCGTCGCTCTGGCTGATCTTTTCCTTGGCGATAAGGCGGCCAAGCCCCTTCGCGATCCCTGACTTGCCCGCTTCGGCGCGTGCGAGGTCGATGTCGGAAAGCAGCACGTCATGGCCGGCGCCTGCCGAAACCTGCGCGATGCCTGCACCCATTTGCCCCGCACCGATAACGCCGACGATCATAAACTGCCCTTTCGCTGAAAAACCGTGCCCTGCCCCTACGGCTTCGGCTTCGTGCGTCAAGAGAGCGCGTCAGGGCGCCGAGCGGAAGGCGGTCGCTTCGGCGAGGATCAGGGCAAAGGCGGGATCGACATCATCCCATGTCGCAAGCGGCGTCCAGCCCGACGCGCGCAACAGCAGATTGGCATCGCGCGGGCCATATTTATGGCTGTTCTCGCTGTGGATCGTTTCGCCCGCCGCCATTTGATACGCTTGGCCATCGACCGTGAAATTCATCGCGCACGCCGCAACCAGATGCATTTCGATGCGCGCATGGACATCGTCCCAGATTGCGCGATGAGTGAAGTTGTCGACCGGGATGTCGCCACCAAGCTCGCGGTTGATCCGCTCAAGCAGGTTGAGGTTGAACGCCGCCGTCACCCCCGCCGGATCGTCATAGGCAAGTTCGAGCGTCGCGACATCCTTGATGCGGTCGATCCCGATCAGGAGCAGCGACCCGTCGCCGAGCGCGCATCGCCAGTTGCGCAAGAGATCGACCGCGGTGCGCGCGACCATATTGCCGATCGTGCTGCCCGGAAAAAAGCCCAGCTTGGGCAGGTCGGCGATTTCGTCGGGGAGCGTCACGCGCTGGGTGAAATCGGCCTCGACCGGATAGATGGGAAGTCGGGTGAAACGCGCGGCAAGCGTCAGCGCGCTGTCGCGGAGGAAATCGCCCGAAATATCGACCGGCACATAGGCCGCGGGCGCAATCGCATCGAGGAGCAACGGCGTCTTGGTCGAACTGCCCGATCCAAGCTCAACGACGGCGCGCCCCTTGCCGATCGCCGCGGCAATGTCGGCGGCGTGGCGCGTGAGCAGATCGCTTTCGCTGCGCGTCGGATAATATTCGGGCAGCGCCGTGATATCCTCGAACAGCGCCGATCCGGTTGCGTCATAGAACCAGCGCGCCGGGATCGCCTTTTGCGGCTGACCAAGTCCCGCGTGGACGTCGGCGCGAAACGCGACATCGACTCCCGCCGCGTCGGCATCGATCTGCCGAAGTTGACGAACAACGCCCATGTCAAAGATCCTTGGCAAGCCGAACGCCGGTGAATTGCCAGCGCTGGTGAGGGTAAAAGAAGTTGCGATAGGAGGCCCGCAAATGCCCACGCGGGGTCGCGCAGCTACCGCCGCGCAGCACGAACTGCCCGCTCATGAACTTACCATTATATTCGCCCACCGCGCCGGGCGCGGCGCGAAAGCCGGGATAGGGGCGATAGGCGCTGCCGGTCCATTCCCACACGCTGCCGAACATCTGTTTCAAACCCGCGTCACCATCAGGCGCAGCCGGTTGCACCGGTGCCGCAGCGTCGAGCTGTTGCCCCGACGCGGGATCAAATGCTGCCGCCGCAGTTTCCCATTCGATTTCGGTCGGCAGGCGCGCACCGGCCCAGCTGGCAAAGGCGTCGGCTTCGTAAAAGCTGATATGCGTGACAGGCGCGGCGGGGTCGATATCCTGCCACCCAGCAAGTGTGAACTGCTGGCCATCCTGCCAATAAGCCGGCGCGTCAATATCCTCGGCCTGCACCCATGCCCATCCATCGCTGAGCCAGAGCGACGACGCATGATAGCCGCCGTCGGCAATAAATTCCTGCCACTCGCTGTTCGTTACCGGTCGGCTGGCGAGCGCATGCGGCGTCAGAAGCGCCGAAAACTGCGGAACTTCACAGTCAAATGCAAAGCCCTCGCCGCTATGACCGAGCGACACGACGCCTTCATCACCGCGGACCCACTGCATCGCGCCCGCCGACCCGGAGGCCGCAGAAAACTGCGCAACTTTACTCGCAAACGCCAAATCTGCAGCGCTCCAGACGGCCGGGCCGAGCGGGTTTTGCGCGAACAGATGCTTGAGATCGGTGAGCAACAATTCCTGATGCTGCTGCTCATGCTGGATGCCAAGCTCGACGAGCGTCAGCGCCGCGGGCGACAGGTCAGGCAATGCGGTCTGCACCGCTGTATCGACATGCGCGCGCCAGATGCAGATTTCATCGAGCGACGGCCGCGTCAGCAAGCCGCGGCGCGGGCGCGCATGGCGCGGGCCCTCGGCCTCATAATAGCTGTTGAACAGATAGGGATAGCGTTCGTCGAACAGGCGATAGCCCGCGACATGATCGCGCAGCACGAAGGTTTCAAAGAACCATGTCGTATGCGCGAGATGCCATTTTGCGGGCGACGCATCGGGCATCGACTGCGCGCTCGCGTCGGCGTCGGACAGCGTCGCGACAAGATCGAGCGACAGCCGACGCGTCGCGGCGAAGCGCGGAGTGAGCGTTTCGAGCTTGTCGATCGCGAGTGGAGCGGCGGTCTGGCTGGCCATGATGAGACAATCCCCCGAACTGCGATTCGTTTCGCCGATCACCGAATATGGTTACGCGACGATGAATTGTCCAGAACATTTGGGGAACATGATTGGCTCTCGGCGAGTATGCCGGTCGAGCAGTCAAGCGTTCCCCGGCGAAAGCCGGAGTCCAGAAGGCACAGCGCTGCGCTGCGTGGACCCCGGCTTTCGCCGGGGAACAGAATTACTTGTCGCAAGTGGGCATGTCTTTGATCTTCCCTGCCACGAAGCGGTGGGGAGGATATGATCTAGCGTGTGGCGCCCGGTTTCCACAAAATATCGCCGCCCGCTGCGGCATTGATATGCCGCGTGAGCACGAACAGATGGTCCGACAGGCGGTTGAGGTAGTTCATCGCGATGGGGTTAAGATCGCGCGTCGCTCCCGCCGCGACCGCCGCCCGTTCGGCGCGACGCGCCACCGCGCGAGCCAGGTGGAGCCGCGCTGCGGCTTCGGTGCCGCCGGGCAGGATGAAGCTGCGAAGCGCGCCCAGTGCGTTATTCATCCGGTCGATCTCGTCTTCCAGCCGCGCGATCTGGCTCGGCACGATGCGCAGCGCCATTTCGTGCGGGCCGAAACCGAACTGGATGTCGGCCGGGGTCGCAAGGTCGGCGCCAAGATCGAACATCTCGTTCTGGATACGCGCGAGCATCGCGGCTTCGTCGCTTGCAGGGTCGAGCGCCGCGGCGGCGATCCCGATCGCACTATTCGCCTCGTCGACGTCGCCGATTGCCGCCATCAGCGCGTCCGACTTGACGATGCGCGAACCGTCTACCAGCCCCGTCGTGCCATCGTCGCCGGTGCGCGTGTAGATTTTGTTGAGCTTGACCATCGGTACTGTCGCTTATTTGCCCGCGGCGAACAAGCCGATCAGCACGAGCAGAATGATGGTGATCGCCTGCCATTTGACGCGCGACATCATCATCTTGTTCTGCATCACCTGATTTTCCTGGGCCCTTCCCTCTACTTGGGCCTGATGCCCCTGCGAGAAATAGAAAAGTCCCCGCGCAAGCGAGAAGAGGACGAAGCCGGCGGCAATCACGACGCCGATGATGAGCACGATTTCCATTCGCCCTATCTAGGGATTTTGCAGCGAATAGCCAGCGGGAACCCTGCCCGCCGCCAAATCGACGGCGAGCGCGCGTCCGTCGACGCCCGCTGCGCGTAGCGATGCGAGCGACGCTGCGGCGTCGCGTTTCGCGAGCCTTTTTCCGTCGGGACCACAGATGAGGCCATGGTGACGGTAGAGCGTGGTCGGCAGGCCGAGCAGCGCCTGAAGCAGGCGGTGAACGTCGGTGGAGGCGATCAGATCGGCGCCGCGAAGGACATGCGTCACCCCCATCATCGCATCGTCGAGCGTGCTCGCGAGATGATAGCTCGCGGGGGCGTCCTTGCGCGCCAGAATGATGTCGCCATGCGCAAGCGGATCGGCGACGCGTATCCCCTGTCCCGCCTCTTCCCATTGCAACTCGCCCGCACGCGCGGCGGCGCGCGTCATGTCGAGCCGCCAGCAGTGCGGTTCGGTGGCGATGCGCCGTTCGCGCTCGGCTTCGGAGAGATGGCGGCAGGTGCCAGGATAGATTGCGCCTGCCGGTCCGTGCGGCGCCGACAGGCTCGCCGCAATATCGGCGCGAGTGCAGAAACAGGGATAGACGAGCCCGTGGGCGCGGAGCGTGCCCAACGCCGCGGCATAGTCGCCGAGCCGCACCGACTGACAGATGGGCTCGCCGTCCCACTCGAGACCAAGCCAGGCCAGATCGGCCAGCGCGGCGGCGACATACTCCTCGCGCGACCGACTGCCGTCGATATCGTCGATGCGGATCAGAAAGCGCCCGCCTGCGGCGCGCGCTGCGTGATGCGCAAGCACTGCGCTATACGCGTGACCGAGGTGAAGCTCGCCGGTCGGGCTGGGGGCAAAACGCGTCCGCATCCGCCATCCCATGAATCCAGATGCTGTGCCGAGTCAAAGGCAATCATTCCATATCTTGCGCGCACATGCCCCCTTGACGCCAGAATCTGATGCGGCATGTAATGATGCTGTCACGCAGGGAAGGCAGTGGCGCGCCTACCCGAGCAGCATAGGGGGCAGCGTCCAAAAGCCATGTTCCATCCTGATCTCGCCCGGCATCCCGATAATTGTCCGGCCCTCGTCCTCAATGCAGATTATACGCCGCTGAGCTATTATCCTTTGAGCCTGTGGCCCTGGCAGACGGCGGTGAAGGCGGTGTTCCTCGACCGCGTCACGATCATCGAAAATTATGAACGCGAAATCCATTCGCCGACGCGAACGATGCCGATCCCGAGCGTGATCGCGCTGCGTCAATATGTGAAGCCGTCGGAACATCCGGCCTTCACGCGCTTCAACCTGTTCCTGCGCGACCGGTTCGCATGCCAATATTGCGGGTCGGGCAAGGATCTGACCTTCGACCATGTCGTGCCCCGCCGGCTGGGCGGACGCACAAGCTGGGAAAATGTCTCGACCGCCTGCGCACCGTGCAACCTAAAAAAGGGTGGCCGCACGCCGCAACAGGCGCATATGCCGCTTTATCGCCAGCCTTGGCGGCCGACGAGTTGGCAGCTGCAGGACAATGGCCGCGCCTTTCCGCCCGGCTATTTGCATACGAGCTGGATCGACTGGCTTTATTGGGATGTTGAACTGGAAGGCTGATCGGTTCATCCTCCCATTGCGCCGGAATGACGCGGCCGAGTTCAGGAAGGAAATGCGAATGTTTCGTCTCGCCACCATCGCCGCGCTCGGCCTGTCCGCAATCGCGCTCTCCGCCTGCACCACGACCGGTGAAGCGGCGAACCAGCAATATACCGTCAGCGGCAAGATCGCGTATCGCGAACGGATCGCGCTGCCACCGAGCGCGCAGATCGAGGTCCGGCTCGACGATGTCAGCCTCGCCGACGCCCCCGCGCGCAATATCGCGCGACAGGCATTCGGCGCCGACGGGCAGCAGGTTCCGATCGCCTTCCTGCTCCGTTTCGACCGCAGCGCGATCGACGCAAAGCACAGCTATGCGGTGTCGGCGCGGATCACCGGCGACGACGGCAAGCTGATGTTCATCACCGACACGCGCAACAGCGTTGCGTTCGACGGCGCGTCGGAGATTGATTTGGGAACGCTGAACCTCGTCAAGGCGAACTGATCTTTTAAAAGCATAGCTATGCGCGGGTTGACCGTGCGTGTTCGCAGGTGCAGCAAGCTGGGTTCATGGGCCCGCCTATCCAGATCTCGCAAAATCCCGACATCCGCTATTTGGGGCGGATTCTCGGCGACGTCATTCGCACCTATGGCGGCGACAAATTATTCCGCCAGACCGAATATATCCGCTCGTCGAGCGTCGACCGGCATCGCGGCATCGCAGGCGCCGAGGCGATCGATCCGGGGCTCGATGCGCTGAGCCTCGACGACACGATCGCGTTCGTGCGCGGCTTCATGCTCTTCTCGATGCTCGCGAACCTTGCCGAAGACCGGCAAGGCGTCGCCGCCGAACCCGAGGCGACGGTCGCGGCGGCGATCGACAAGCTGCGCGAGGACGGGATCGACGGCGATGCGATCGCGGCTTTGCTCAGCGCCTCGCTCGTCGCGCCGGTGCTCACCGCACACCCAACCGAGGTGCGGCGCAAGTCGGTCCTCGATCACAAGAATCGCATCGCCGAACTGATGCTGCTGCGCGACAGCGGCGCCGACGAGACGCCTGAAGGCGATGTCGTTGAGGATGCGATCCGGCGGCAGATCATTCTGCTGTGGCAGACGCGCCCGCTGCGCACCGAGAAATTGTTCGTCGCCGACGAAATCGACAATGCGCTCACCTATTTGCGCGACGTCTTCCTGCCCGTCGTGCCGAAGCTTTATGCGCGCTGGGAAGCCGAACTGGGCCAGCGCCCCGCGAGCTTTCTGCGCGTGGGAAGCTGGATCGGCGGCGACCGCGACGGCAACCCCTTCGTCACGGCCGAGACGATGCAAATGGCGACAGGGCGCAACGCCGCAGCGGTGCTGGGTCACTATATCGACGCGGTTCACGGCCTCGGCGCCGAGCTGTCGGTGTCGGCGAGCCTCGCCGCGGTTCCCGAGGCGGTCGAAGCGCTGGCCGAAGCGAGCGGCGACGCCGCGCCGAGCCGCCGCGACGAACCCTATCGCCGCGCCTTGTCGGGAATTTACGCGCGGCTATGCGCCACTTACGCGCAGATCGTCGGCCGCGCGCCGCCGCGTCCGTCGGCGCTGACCGGCGCACCCTATGCAACCCCCGCCGATTTTCGCCGCGACCTTGTGACGATTGCCAATGGCCTGTCGGCGAACAGCCAGGGCCAGTTCGGCGGCATCGGCGCATTGGGGCGGCTGATCCGCGCGGTCGAAGTGTTCGGATTCCATCTGGCGACGCTCGACATGCGGCAGAACAGCGCGGTCCACGAACGCGTGCTCGCCGAATTGCTGTCGGTATCAGGCGTATGCGCCGATTATCTGGCGCTCGGCGAAGAGGAGCGTGTCGCGTTGCTCACGGCGGAGCTGCAGAGCGACCGGCCGCTGGCGGCTCCGTGGCACCAGTGGAGCGACGAGACGGCGGGCGAACTTGCGATCGTTCACGCCGCCGCCGATGTCCGCGCGCGGCTGGGCAAGGACGCGATCTGCCAGTGGATCATCAGCATGGCGCAGGAATTGTCCGACCTGCTCGAAGTCCATATCCTCGCGCGCGAAGCGGGGCTGTGGCGGAGCGGCGACGCGGCGGGCCAGTCGAACCTGATGGTCGTGCCCTTGTTCGAGACGATCGCCGACCTCGACCGCGCGCCCGCGATCATGGCGCGCTATTTCGCGATGCCCGAAATCGGCCCGCAGATCGGCCAGCGCGGGCATCAGGAAGTGATGATCGGCTATTCGGATTCGAACAAGGATGGCGGCTATCTGACCTCGACCTGGGGATTGCATCAAGCGTCGCAGGCGCTGACTCCCGTGTTCGAAGAAGCCGACACCGCGATGCAATTGTTCCACGGCCGCGGCGGCGCGGTCGGGCGCGGCGGCGGCAGCGCCTTTGCCGCGATCCGCGCGCAGCCCGCGGGCACGGTGCAGGGGCGCATCCGCATTACCGAGCAGGGCGAAGTGATCGCGGCGAAATATGGCACTGCGGCGAGCGCGGCGACGAATCTCGAAGCGATGGTTTCGGCAAGCCTGCTCGCGAGCCTCGAGCCCGAGGCGCTGAGCGATACCGATGCGGCACGCTTTACCGCAGCGATGGACCAGCTGTCGGACGGCGCTTTCGCTGCCTATCGCGGGCTGGTCTATGACACGCCGACCTTCAAGGATTTCTTTCGCGCGATGACGCCGATCGCCGAGATTGCGACGCTGAAAATCGGGTCGCGGCCATCGAGCCGCACCAAGAGCAGTGCGATCGAGGATCTGCGCGCCATTCCCTGGGTGTTCAGCTGGGCGCAGTCGCGCGCGATGCTGCCGGGCTGGTATGGCACCGGCGAAGGCTTTGCGGCGTTCGAGGACAAGGCGCTGCTCGCCGACATGGCGGCGGGCTGGCCCTTCTTCGCCGCGCTGCTCGGCAATATGGAGATGGTGCTCGCGAAATCCGACATGGGGATCGCGGCGCGCTACGCCGAACTCGCCGGACATATTGACGGGCATGACGCGATTTTCGGCCGCATCCGCGACGGCTGGAACCGCGCGCATGACGGCTTGCTCGACATCACCGGGCAGACGCGGCTGCTCGACAAAAACCCCGCGCTCGAAGCGTCGATCCGGCTGCGCCTGCCCTATATCGAGCCGCTGAACCTGCTCCAGATCGAGCTGATGAAGCGCCACCGCGCCGGGGAAACCGATCCGCGTATCGCCGAAGGTATCCAGCTGACGATCAACGCGATCGCGACCGCGCTACGGAATAGCGGCTAAGAGCCGAGCGTAACTCGCCCGTTCGTGTCGAGCGAAGTCGAGACACCCATCGTCAGTGCATGACTTCACGGCATCTCGACTTCGCTCGATGCGAACGGATTGTGAAGTCAGCTCTTGGTAATCACAACCTCGCCCTTGGCGTTCGCGCCATCAGGGCCGAACTTGATCGTGAAGTCGGCGCCGTCCTTGTCCTTGCCCGCGAGCGTGTCGCCGCTGCGCGTGACCTTCACGCCCTTTTTGGCGAACTCGCCCGCCATCCAGTCGGCCGCCTTGGTCGGCGCGGCGGGCGAGGTGAAGCCGAGTTTGACGACCGCCTTGTCGGCGCCATTTTTGTCATTGGCGTCGACGTTGACCGTCGTGACCTTGCTGCCCGGATAGAGTTTGACGCCGTCGATGTCGAAATCGCTCTCGATATCGAGGTCGACAAAATCGGGAATATCGATGTCGATGGCGGCGCCATCGCCGCCGATCTTGATATTTCCGCCGTCCTTGCCGGTCTTGATCTGGACCCCGCCATGCTCGTCGCCGGCGTTGATCGAAACTTCGGTGCCGTCCGTCTTGTCCTTCTCCTGCCCGCAGGCAGCGAGAAGCATCATCAGGGGGATCAGGAACGCGAGACGCATGGACAATCTCCTTGGTGCATTAGTTGGATAATACACCTTGGAGATTGGGGAGTCAATCACTGTTCCCCGGCGAAAGCCGGGGGCCACCGCGGAATAGCGCTATCCTCATGGGCCCCGGCTTTCGCCGGGGAACGGGATTTGCCGGAAGCGTCAGGCGTCGATGCTGGTCCGCAGGTCGCCGTGCACGAGCCCGCCGTCGACGGTGATCGTGTCGCCGACGACATAGTCGCCCGCCTTTGACGCGAGGAAGATCGCCGCGCCCGCCATGTCTTCGGGAACGCCGATGCGCTTGACCGGGATGCTCTTGGCGACTGCATCGCCATGGTCGCGCGCCGCCTTGTTCATGTCCGACTGGAAGGCGCCGGGGGCGATCGCGGTGACGAGAATATGATCGGTGACCAGCCGCGCGGCGAGGCGCTTGGTGAGATAGAGGATCGCGGCTTTCGAAGCATGATAGCTATAAGTTTCCCACGGGTTGAGCCGCTGGCCGTCGATCGAGCCGATGTTGATGACCTTCGCCGGCCGGTCGGCGGTGCCACCGGCTTTCAGCAATCCGTGCAGCGCCTGCGTCAGGAAGAAGGGCGATTTGACATTGATGTCCATCACCTTGTCCCACCCGGCTTCAGGGAAGCCTTCGAACGGTTCACCCCATGCTGCACCGGCATTGTTGACGAGAATGTCGAGCCGTTCCTCGCGCGCTTCGAGTTCCTTCGCGAGCGCGCGGCAGCCTTCGACCGTTGCCAGATCGACCGGCAGGCCGATAACCTTGCCCGGATAGCGTGTTTCGAAGTCGGCGACGGCTTCCTCGATCTGCGCGGTCTTGCGCGCCGAGATATAGACGCGCGCGGCGCCCGCCGCGAGATAGCCCTCGACGATCATCTTGCCGATCCCGCGCGAGCCGCCGGTGACGAGTGCGATGCGGCCGTCGAGGCCGAACATGTCCTGAAGATTCATTTGCTCATCCTTGTCTCCCTCCCCTTCAGGGGAGGGGTGA
>JAURVS010000476.1 GCA_030655355.1 Sphingopyxis sp. | reverse complement strand
TTGCTCGCCGCCGCCCCACACATGCTCGCCCGCCTCCGCGGGAACGCGCAGCCACAATCGGTTGAGCGCCGGGTCGAGCGCCTTCAATGCGATCGTCGCATTGTCGCCATCACCCGACAGCGTCGCTTCGAGCAGCCAAGGCGCTCCTTCGGCCGCGGCAAAGCGCACGACGTCGCCCGCCACCTCGGCATGATGCAGCGCGACCCGCTCGATCACGTCTTGCGAGACATCGAAATGGCCGAGCTTCGAATGAACATGCGGCTCACCACGCCCGACCGAAAAACAGGGCGCGGCTGCGATGTGCTTCAGGATCGTCTGGCCGCCGAGCCGTAGTGCAAAACCGGTGTCGAGCACATCAAGCGCCATGGGGATGATCCTTTCGCTGCGTTTCATACGATCCTCCCTGTCGCGCAGCGATGGGGAGGGGGGGCGCCGCGAAGCGGTGGTGGAGGGGTTTCGACCTCGCGTCATAACCCCCCGTCAGCGCTCCGCGCTGCCACCTCCCCAAGACTTCGTCACAGGGAGGATAGAAGCCCCCGACGCCTTGGCTAGCGACCCGCGGCGGGGGCAGGGGAAGGTCAGAAATTCATTCGCGCGGTGACGCCGAAATAACGCTCGGCATCGCGCGGCGTGATCTGGCGCATGAACGACGTGCCGTTCGGGATGCGCTGGATCACGAACTGCTTGTCGGTCAGATTCTTGACGATGAACGACAGGCTGTATTTGTCGTCGTCGGTGCTGACCTTCACCCCGGCATCCCAGATCGCATAGGCGCCCTGGAACGCATTGGGGTTCTGGTTGATGTCGAACTGGGTGCGGCTCTGATAGACGAGCGAGCTGTTCAGATCGACGTTGAAGCCGTCGATATTGAGCGGCAGGCGCCAGTCCATCGTGACCGTGCCCTTATACTTCGGAGCGAAGGGTAGGGGCTTGCCGTTGATCGCATCGGCACAGGTCACCGCGGCGCCCGGCGGGCAGATGAACTGATTGATGTGGGCATCGGTGTAATTGAACCCGCCCGACAGCGAGAAATCGTCGGTCACCGCGGCGTTGAAGTCCATTTCGATGCCGCGCGTCGAGACGGTGCCCGCATTGGTCAGGCGCGTGACGACCTGACCCGCGACGATGTCGAGGAAGTTCGCCTGGTAATTGTCATATTTGGCATAGAAGCCCGCAATGTTCAGCGTCAGGCGACGATCGAACAGGCGCGTCTTCAGGCCGACTTCATACGCATCCGACTTTTCGGGATCGATGCGGCCGGTATCGCGCGCCAGCATATTGAAGAAGATGTTGAGCGCCGGACCCTTATACCCACGCGTATAGGTGGTGTAGGCGACGACATCGTCGGTCACATCATATTGCAGGCCGGCATTGCCCGACCAGCCAGTGTCCTTGATCGACCCCGACGATGCGAATGCCGGATTGACCCCCGAGAAGGCGGCGAGCGACGTCGAGCGGCGGGCGAAGTCATAGCTGACCTTGTCGTTGGTGTGCCGCAGGCCGACGATACCGCGGAACGCGTCGGTGAAGTTCAGCGTCGCCTGACCGAACGCCGAATAGCTGGTCAGCTTCGTCGTGAAATCGGCATTGCCTTCATTGGTCAGATAGGTCGACGATCCGGCCGCGCACGGGGTCAACCCGCCGACCGTCGGCAGCGTCGACGCGGTGCAGCTCGTCACCGTGCGGTTGAAGAAATCGACTTCTTTCGTGTGATAATAATAGAGGCCCGCCACATATTCCAGGAATTGCGGATTGGACGACGCGATGCGCAATTCCTGCGTGAACTGGTCGAACTTCAGGTCACCGCGATCGTGCGACCGGACGTCGCCCGCCGCGGTGCCGGTGTTGACGTAACGCGGCGCATCCGAACGGAAATCGCCGTCGCGCTGCTGGAAATTGTACCAGTGGCGATAAGCGGTGATCGAAGTCAGCGTGGCGCCGCCCAGGTCGAGATCGATCTGCCCCGACACACCGCTATTCTTGTCTTTGGTGTACGGATCGAGATCGTTGTCGATGTCCTTGTTCTTGCCGTCGAGCGTCAGCGGCGCGAGGCTCGGGATGAACACCGCATTGTTGAAGGCCGAGGGAAAGACGGTGCCGATGCTGTCGGCAAACCCATTGTCGCTGTTCTTCGAATAATCGGCGATCAGCGTGATCTTCAGCGCATCGGTCGGCTCGGCGATCAACTTGCCGCGCACGCCCCAATGTTCATAGCCATTGACCTTGTGGTTGTTGAACACATTGCGGGCATTGCCGTCATATTGCGACCAGAAGCCGGTAAGCGAGCCGCGAATGCCTTCGGCAAGCGGGCCGCCGATGCTGCCGCGAATGCGATATTCATTGCCCTCGTACCAAGCGGCGTCGACATAGCCGCCGAGCTCGTTACCGGGCTCGCGCGATATGATGTTGATCACGCCGGCGCTGGCGTTCTTGCCGAACAGGCTGCCCTGGGGGCCGCGCAGCACTTCGATGCGCTCGACATCGAGGAAGTCCGACGTCTGTTGGCCGGTGCGCGCATAGACGACGCCGTCGATCACGGTCGAAACCGAAGGCTCGACCCCCGACGAGAAGGAAATGGTGCCGACACCGCGGATCGACAGCGCCGAATCCTTGTTGGTGTTGCCCTTGCGGAAGGTCAGCGTCGGGACGCGCTGAAAAAGCTGCTCGGCCGAATTGACGTTCGAGCGCTCGAGCTGTTCGCCCGACACGACCGAGATCGCAACCGGCACGTCCTGCAGATTCTGCTCGCGCTTCTGCGCCGTGACGATGATGTCCGTGCTGGCAAAGGCTTCCTTGGTTTCGGCCTCCTGCGCGTGCGCCGGAACAGCGAATATCGCCATCCCCAGCGCCGTGGTAGCTGCCAGATACGCTTTGGCTTTCGACGAAACCATGTTCAAATCCTCCCTTAGATGGTCTGCTGAATCGATATGTCAATTAAATCAATTGACAATTTAGAGCCGACCCATGCGCGCATTCATATTTGTGGTCCAATAGAGAAATGTCGCGGTGCCATGTTTAAATGCTATGGCTTGCGGGACAGTGCGAGGGGCGGGCTATGCGCTCTGACTCGCGTGTCGACTTTGTCATCAGCACCACACTCCCCATGTCGTGGCGGATCGTGCGTCCGCTTCGACTTCAGGCCG
>JAURVS010000475.1 GCA_030655355.1 Sphingopyxis sp. | reverse complement strand
TCGCGTCGCAACGCAGCAGGCCATCTGTCGGGCATTGTCTCCTATCGATCAAAATGATTTTGGTTGGGTTTTCCGGGACAGGAAAATGATCGTGATTCCGGTGAGCTGACAGCCCGGATCGGCGATCCGAAAGGCATGCCTTCATGATCGGCTATTTCATCCTCCTCCACCGCTTTCCCGAACAGTTCAAACGGATGTTCCACGCCATTTATGAGCCCGGAAACAGCTATGTCATCCATGTCGACAAAGGGTCGGGTCCCGAGTTCGCAGCCGACATCACCGCCTTTCTGAAACCATTCCAAGGGGTGGCGATCATCGAGTCGAAGAAAGCGCTGTGGGGCGGATATAGTCTGGTCGATGCCGAGTTGCGCGGAATGAAGCAGCTTTTGAAAATGAACCGCAGCTGGACTCATTATATCAACCTTAGCGGACAGGATTTCCCGCTGAAGTCACAGGCCTATATCCGTGACTTCCTGCGCGCCAATCCGCGCCGCCAATATATTCGCGCGCTCGACCAGCGGGAGATGCGGCCGGACACGATGAACCGCGTCAGCCATATGTTCGTCGAAGCGATGGGGCGCATGTTCCGCACGGGCATGCCGCGCGCATTCCTGAAAGATGCCACGCCCTATATCGGGACGCAGTGGAAAACGGTGACGCGCAGCTTTTGCCATTTCGCAGTTCACCACCCCAGCGCCGAGCGTTTCAAGACATTCTATCGCCGCAGCTTCATTCCCGACGAAGCGTTTTTCCAGACGCTGATGATGAACAGCCCCGCACAGGGCGAAGTGATGAACGACGATCTGCGCGCGATCGACTGGGTGCCCGATGGCGACATCAAGCTGCGCCCGCGCACCTTTGTGACTGCCGACGCACAGCGCCTGACGAAGAGCGGCGACTTGTTCGCGCGCAAGTTCGATGCCGGGGAGGACGCAGGCATCTTCGATCTGATCGAGGCGCATCTGAAGACGCCCGCGGGCAATGTCTATGTCGGTGAAGCGCCCGAAGCGCCGCAGGATCGGGTGTTGGTAGCGGCCTGATCGGGCGCGGCGGGCGCGTCAGGTCGTGCCCGCCGCCGCGCGCTGGCGCATAAGGATAATCGCAAGCGCGATCCACACGAGGAGCGGCTGGCCGATTACCGCGGGGGCGTCGGCCCAGAAGGTTGCGGGGCCGCAGATTCCGGCGGCGACTTCATAAATATGGAGCAGGCCGTGAAACGTTAGCCATAGCCCGCCTACGATTGCCGCCCGCCAGCGGCGGACGGGGTTTGCCGCTGCATAGAGCAGGACGAGCCCCGACCCCAGATAGGCGAGCCCGATATCGCGAATAAAATGCGCGTTCGGCGGGCCGGTGGTGACGACGGTGGGCACAAAGACGTACCAGTCGAGTGGACGGACGAGCATGAAGGCGCCATTGGCGATCGTCGTCGCCGCGGCGATCAGCAGCAGCAGCTGGACGAGGCGATGAAGCGCGTCGGGTTTGGCTGTCATGTCGGTTGCTCCTGAAATCTGAAGCGACGCTAGTCCCTGCGGGCGGGGATGTAAAAGATGATGGGGCTGTGGCGATGGCGACCCGTTGCGGACGTCGATCTCCCGTCCCGCTTGCGGGAGGGGGAAACGGGTCGCTAGCGCAATAACAGCCTCTACGCGGCCTTGCCGTGGAGCGTGTCCATGCTCACCGAGCTGCCCGCGTCGATTTCTGCGGCCTTGGCCTCGACCAGCTTGACGATATGGGCGATCATGTCGGCGTCTTCGACATGATGGTCGGTGACCCCCGACAGGAAGACCATATGCTTGCCGTTGCCGCCGCCGGTGATCCCGATGTCGGTCTCGCGGGCTTCGCCGGGGCCGTTGACGACGCAGCCGAGGACCGAAAGCGACATCGGGGTCTTGATGTGGCCGAGCGCGTCTTCGAGCGCCTGGACGGTGCGGATGACGTCGAAGCCCTGGCGGGCGCAGCTGGGGCAGGAGACGACGCGGACGCCGCGGGTGCGCAGGCCA
>JAURVS010000345.1 GCA_030655355.1 Sphingopyxis sp. | reverse complement strand
TGTTCGACAACGGCCGCAGTGGCCGCACGATCACGGGCGCCAACAAGCGTACGCTGAAGTCGATGTCCGACCTGCTCAAGGGCCAGCTGGGCCGCTTCCGTCAGAACTTGCTCGGCAAGCGCGTCGACTATTCGGGCCGTTCGGTCATCGTGACCGGTCCCGAACTCAAGCTGCACCAGTGCGGCCTGCCGAAGAAGATGGCACTCGAACTGTTCAAGCCGTTCATCTACGCGCGTCTCGACGCCAAGGGTCTGTCGATGACCCTGAAGCAGGCGAAGAAGTGGGTCGAAAAGGAACGCAAGGAAGTCTGGGACATCCTCGACGAAGTCATTCGCGAGCACCCGGTCCTGCTGAACCGCGCTCCGACGCTTCACCGTCTTGGCATCCAGGCGTTCGAACCTGTGTTGATCGAAGGCAAGGCGATCCAGCTTCACCCGCTGGTCTGCGCCGCGTTCAACGCCGACTTCGACGGTGACCAGCAGGCCGTTCACGTTCCGCTGAGCCTCGAAGCCCAGTTGGAAGCGCGCGTGCTGATGATGTCGACCAACAACATCCTCAGCCCTGCGAACGGCAAGCCGATCATCGTTCCGTCGCAGGATATGGTTCTCGGTCTCTATTATCTGTCGATGGAGCGCCCCGGCGAGCCGGGCGAGGGCATGCTGCTCGCCGACATGGCCGAAGTGCATCAGGCGCTGCACATCGGTGCGGTCACGCTGCACACGAAGGTCATCAGCCGCGTCCCGCAGACCGACGAGAAGGGCAACGAGTATCAGAAGCGTTTCGAAACGACTCCGGGACGCATGCTGATCGGCGAATGCCTGCCGAAGTCGCACACCGTGCCCTTCGACGTCGTCAACCGCCTTCTGACGAAGAAGGAAATCGGCGACGTGATCGATCAGGTCTATCGTCACACCGGCCAGAAAGAGACTGTGTTGTTCGCCGACGCCATCATGGCGCTGGGCTTCCGCAACGCATTCAAGGCGGGCATTTCCTTCGGCAAGGATGACATGATCATCCCGGCTTCAAAGGAAGGCATGGTCAACGAAACCCGTGCGCTGGTGAAGGATTTCGAGCAGCAGTATCAGGACGGCCTGATCACGCAGCAGGAAAAGTACAACAAGGCGATCGACGCCTGGTCGCAGTGCGGCGACAAGGTCGCAAACGCGATGATGGACGAAATCCGCGCCGAGCCGAAGGATCCGAAGACGGGTCGTCTGGCCCCGATCAACTCGATCTACATGATGGCGCACTCGGGTGCTCGTGGTTCGCAGGCGCAGATGAAGCAGCTTGCCGGTATGCGCGGCCTGATGGCCAAGCCGTCGGGCGAGATCATCGAAACGCCGATCATCTCGAACTTCAAGGAAGGTCTGACCGTTCTTGAATATTTCAACTCGACCCACGGTGCCCGTAAGGGCCTCGCGGATACGGCGCTCAAGACGGCAAACTCGGGTTATCTGACCCGCCGACTGGTCGACGTGTCGCAGGATTGCGTTGTGATCGAGGAAGATTGCGGCACCGAACGCGGCATGGAAATGCGCGCCATCATTCAGGGCGGTTCGACGATCGCCTCGTTGGGTGAGCGTATCCTCGGTCGTACGACGCTCGAAGACGTCGTCGACAAGGATGGTAATGTCATCGCTCCGGTCGGCACGTTGCTCGACGAGCCGACGACGCAGCGGATCGAAGATGCCGAAGTTCAGTCGGTCAAGATCCGTTCGCCGCTGGTTTGCGAAGCGGTGCTCGGTGTTTGCGGCAAATGCTATGGCCGTGACCTTGCTCGCGGTACGCCCGTCAACATCGGTGAAGCTGTCGGCGTTATCGCTGCACAGTCGATCGGTGAACCGGGCACGCAGCTGACGATGCGTACCTTCCACATCGGTGGTGCGGCGCAGGTCAACGAACAGTCGAACGCCGAAGCCATCTCGGACGGTACGATCGAATATCGTGAAATGCACACGATCGTCGATCAGCGCGGTCGCCGTCTGGCGCTCGCACGTTCGGGTGAAATCGCGATCATCGACAGCGAAGGCCGCGAACGCGCGTCGCACAAGCTGCCCTATGGTGCGCAGATCCTGCACAAGGATGGCGAGAAGGTGAAGAAGGGCGAGCGGATTGCCGAATGGGATCCGTTCACCATGCCGCTCATCACCGAAAAGCAGGGCGTCGTGAAGTATCAGGATCTGGAAGATACCAAGACCCTGATCGAACAGGTCGACGAAGCAACGGGTATCGCCCAGCGCGTCGTGATCGAATATCGCTCGGCTGGCCGCGCCAAGAAGGAAGACCTTCAGCCGCGCCTGACCTTGCTCGACGATCAGTCGGGTGAAGCCGCACGCTATCTGCTCGCAGTCGGCACGATGCTGTCGGTCGAAGACGGTCAGACGGTGCAGGCGGGTGACGTTCTGGCCCGTGTCAGCCGCGAAGCGTCGAAGACGCGCGACATCACCGGCGGTCTGCCGCGTGTTGCCGAGCTGTTCGAAGCGCGCATTCCGAAGGACAACAGCGTTATCGCGAAGATCAGCGGTCGCATTGAATTCGTCAAGGATTACAAGGCGAAGCGCAAGATCGCGATCGTTCCGGAAGAAGGCGATCCGATCGAGTATCTCATTCCCAAGTCGAAGGTCCTGGAAGTGCAGGAAGGCGATCAGGTCAAGCGCGGCGACGCACTGATCAGCGGTTCGCCGAACCCGCACGACATCCTCGACGTCATGGGCGTGGAAGCACTGGCCGAATATCTCGTCGCGGAAATCCAGGAAGTCTATCGTCTGCAGGGCGTGAAGATCAACGATAAGCACATCGAAGTGATCGTTCGCCAGATGCTGCAGAAGGTCGAGATCACCGAAGGCGGCGACACCACGCTGCTGCCGGGTGAACAGCTCGATTATCTGGAAATGATGGAATATAACGCCAAGCTGCCGAAGAATGGCAAACACGCCGAAGGGCGCCCGGTTCTGCTGGGTATCACCAAGGCAAGCCTGCAGACGCGCAGCTTCGTTTCGGCCGCATCCTTCCAGGAGACGACCCGCGTTCTCACCGAGGCTTCGGTACAGGGCAAGATCGACTCGCTGCAGGGCCTCAAGGAAAATGTCATCGTCGGCCGCCTCATCCCGGCGGGTACCGGCGCTGCCATGAACCGTGTCCGCGTGACCGCGTCGAGCAAGGATGCCGCATTGCGCGCCTCCATGCGCGCCGCGAACCAGGAGCATCTGATCGCTCCGAATACCTCTGCCGAAGATCATGCCGCCGAACTGGCGCAGGGTCCGGAAGCCGCGATCGGTGACGATCCGCTGGGCGTGGTCGAAGGCGAAACGCATGGTTCCGACGCCGATGCCGGCGATTACCTGATTAAGGGTGACGAGGCGTAAGCCTGACGATCGCTCTCGGGTAAAAGCCTGAAATGATGAGCCCCGCCGGAGCGATCCGGCGGGGCTTTTTCTTTGCCGGTTTTGGGGTGGAAAGCTGCCGGTTGATCCGCCAACCTCGTCACCCCGGACTTGATCTGCGATTATCCCGATCGGGCAAGTAAGCGTTCCCCGGCGAAAGCCGGGGCCCAGAAGGCACAGCGCTGCGCCGCGTGGGCCCCGGCTTTCGCCGGGGAACATCATTTTACTTGTCGCAAGGGGCCATGCCCCGACTTGATCCGGGGTCTATAACGATCGCGCGGCCATGGATCCCGGATCAAGTCCGGGATGACGAAGAAAAATAGGCGGTCTTCCGGTCGTTACAAGCCGGGGGTGACGGCGACTGAGTTTGTCGGCAATTGGTCGGAAGCCGACGTTGTCAGCGCTTAAATTTAGCGGCCCAAAAGATGCAATGCCATAATCAGGGCTACGCAAAAGAAGATCGCGGGAACGACGAAAGGGAGTCCGTGCGGCTCGTCTCCGTGTCCAACCGACATGCGCATGCCGACGCGCAACATTGTGGGAGTGAGCCGACTGTGGCTCGGCTTGTCGCGACTTGGCCACGGCTCGTCAGCATTGGCGCGTCCTTTGCCGCCCGATACGCGTTCAAATCGCGACGCTCTTTCGACACCCTCTAGGAGACTACAAGCAATGCGGAAATTCGCAGCCATTATAGCAACCCTTTCCCTCGGCACCGCGGCTATTGTCGCTGCCCCCGCGATGGCACAAAACGCAGCAGCAGCAACCGTCGACCTGTCCGTCGGCGCCAAGGTTTTTGACTCCGAAGGCGCCGAACTCGGCACCGTTACCAGCGCGCAGGGCGCCAATGTTGTCGTCGACCTTGGTGCAGGCAAGCAGGTTACCCTGCCCAGCAACGCGTTTGGCAAACTTGAACAGGGCCCGACCATCGGCGCGACCAAAGCTCAGGTTGTTGCAGCGGTCGATCAGGCCGCCGCCGGCAGCGACGCCAAACTGACCGCCGCGCTTCAGCCGGGAGCCGACGTGCGCAGCGCCACCGGCTCGGCTGTTGTGGGCAAGGTAAAGCTGGCCGAGGCGGATGGCGTTGTGCTCACGACCCCGACCGGCGACGTCAAATTGCCGCGCAACGCCTTTTTTGTCGGTCAGGCCGGGCTTGCAACCAGCTTCACTGCGGAAGAGTTCGCCGCCGCTGTCGCACAGGCGATCACCACCCCGGCGCCGCAGGCCGATGCGACGGCAGAGGCCGCAACCGCCGATGTGAACAAACCGGCGAACTGAGCCATTCCGCACATTTGGTCGAGGGCGCGGAAGCATAGCTTTCGCGCCCTTTTTAATAGCCTGATAGTGCATGGCCGTGCCGAGGGCGCATGGCGGCACCGCGACAACTCTACAAAATAGACGACTTTGGGGTGGAAAGCGGACGTAGGTGTGAGTGACGGCTAGGGGACGTATGCGGATTCGACGGCCAAGGCGAACTCATCGCCCACCTCATGTAGTTTCGCATGAAGCGTAAGGTCGCTCACCGGCTCCGAGATTGTGGTAAGATCAACAAGCAACTGCCAATAGCCATCCATCCACCGATAGTTCGAATGGTCCCACGTCTTTTCGCTCAAGGGCGCGAG
>JAURVS010000474.1 GCA_030655355.1 Sphingopyxis sp. | reverse complement strand
GCGCCAGTGAATTGCTGTAGCTCGATCCGCTGCACGCCATTGTTGTGCGACTTGCGGTTGCTGAACAGAAATTCGCCATAGGCAGTGATGCCGTCGGTCACGTCATACGCGCCCTCGGCAAAGGCGCTGACCCGGCTGACTCCCGAAAACACGTCCGAATCCTGCTCGACCGGCTCGAACTGATTGAGCGCGCCGGTCGACGGACCGTCGAAATTGACTCCATAGAAATTCACCGGACCGAACACCCCGATCGGGTTATAGGTGTTGATCGGAATGCCGACCCCCGCGAATTCGGCGCCATATTGGCCCGCGAAAATCGGCTGGCCGTTCGGCCCGATCAGCCCCGGACCAAAGGTCGGAAAGCCATTCTGGTCGACTCCCGAAAAATCGCTGAATACGACCATATTCGCCTGCGTGCTGCTGCACGCCGGACGTCCGGTCCGAAAATCGACGATGTCGGCGCGGCTGCCATCGGCTTCGCGCTTCAGATATTCTTCGGAGCAGAAGAGGAAACCGCGATCGCGGCGCGTGAGATTCTGCTGGCGGAAATAATCGACCGTTGCGAAAAAATGGCCGCGGTCGAATTTTTTGCCGAAACTGGCGTCAATGCCATAGCTCTCGCCGCCACCATGTTGAGTGACCGACGAGAAGCCCCCGCCCTCGAACCCGTTCAGATCGTCGCGGGTCAGAATATTGACCACGCCCGCGACGGCGTCCGAACCATAGATCGACGAGGCGCCGGTCTTCAGCACTTCGACCTGGCGCACCACCGACAGCGGCAGCACGTTGAGATCGAAGGGCGCGACCGAGCCGCGAATGCCCGAAGGGCCGGCGCGGCGGCCGTTGATCAGCACCAGCGTGCGCTCGGCGCCCAATCCGCGGAGCGACACCGTCTGCACATCATTGCCGCCATTGGCGACAAAGCGGTTCGATATCGCCGAGGTGATCTGGATCGATCCCTGCGCCGCAGAGGTCGATTGCAACAGTTCAGCGAGTTGGACCTGCCCCTGCAGTTTCGCCGAGGCGGGGTCGATGATCTGAATCGGGTCGGCGCTGGTGAATTCGCTCTTCGCGATGCGCGAGCCGGTGACGATGATTTCGTCACCGCTCTGCGCCGCCGCGGGCGATGCTGTCAGTGCAATCACCGAGGCTGTCGCGGCCAGAAACACCGCAGGGTTGGTGCCCGTTTTCATGATCTTCTTCCGATTTGTAAAAGTTGAACTCGCCCCCCGGCACCGCGAACCCTACGGCAAGGGCGTTTCAATATGGTTTACGCGCCGGTAAGTATGTGGGCTCCGTCGCCCGCTTGTCGGAACCGCTCGCCGCCGCTAGGCACGCTCGGGAAAGGATCAGGCATGAGCAAGGCAATGGGCGAAACGCTGGGACGGCTCGAGGCCATCATCCACGACCGGCTGCAAGCGGGCGCGGCCGACGCCTCCTATGTGGCGAGCCTTGCCGCAAAGGGCCGCGGCAAGATCGCGCAGAAGCTGGGCGAAGAAGCCGTCGAGGCCGTCATCGCCGCGGTCAGCGAGGATGATCCTGCGCTGATCGGCGAAGCGAGCGATCTCGTCTTTCACCTCTCGATCCTGATCGCCGACCGCGGCCTGACGTGGGACATGATCGCCGCCGAACTCGACCGGCGCCACGGCACCTCGGGTCACGCCGAAAAAGCCAGCCGCCCCCAATAGGAGCTCTCCCCATGCCGATCGACGCGACGCTTCCCTATGACGACAGCAACATCTTCGCGCGCATCCTGCGCGGCGAACTGCCGTCGAAGACCGTCTATGAGGATGAGTTTGCGCTCGCTTTCCACGACATCAATCCGCAGGCGCCGCTGCACATCCTCGTGATCCCCAAGGGCGCTTATGTGAGCTGGGACGATTTTTCGGAGCGCGGCAGCGACGCCGAACTCGCGGGCTTCATCCGCGCGGTGGGCAAGGTTGCGCGCGATCAGGGCCTTGTCGCCCCCGGCTACCGGCTGCTCGCGAACGTCGGCGTCGACAGCCATCAGGAAGTCCCGCACCTCCACGTCCATATTTTCGCGGGGCAAAAGCTCGGGCCGATGCTCGCGCGCTAATATTCGGGCGCCGTCTATGACGGCCGTCACAGCATTTTCCCCTACCGCGATTAACCGTGTGCCATGCACGGCGACGGGTGGACTTTGCCCCCCGTTTCCAGCAGGATGATTTCGGACTGAACCGGGGGACTTGACGATGAGCATGGGATGGCGCGCGCTGGCTACGGCATTGGCCAGCAAGGCAAAATTGGCGCTGATCATCCCGCTCGGCCTCGCAATGGCCGCAACCGCCGCCGACACCGTGCCACAGGTGACGCTCGCCACCGCGGGCAGCTCGGGCACCGGCGACGGCACGATCACGCGTTTCACTCTGCGCTTTTCCGAAGACATGGTCCCGCTCGGCGATCCCCGCGCCGCCGCGCCCGCGACCAACGACTGCAAATTGCCCGCGACCGGACGATGGGTCGATACCCGCACGTGGGTCCTCGAATTTGACAAGCCGCTCCCCGGCGGGCTTGCCTGTCATGTCGAGCTGCGCGATGGTTTGAAGACCGCACGCGGCGTGTCGGTCGTCGGCAACAGCCGCTTCGCGCTCGACACCGGAGGCCCCTCGGCGCGCGCCGTGCTCGCGGGCGGTATCTACGACGGGATCGAGGAGGACCAGATTTTCCTCGTCGCCACCAATGTCGCCGCCGACCGTGCCTCGGTCGGCCGCTACGGCTATTGCGCCGTCGACGGCATCGGCGAGAAGATCCCGCTCGACGTCCTGCCGCGCGAGACCGCGACGCAGATTTTGACCGGGCTCGGCGAAAATAACTGGTCGCGCCAGTCCTTCACGTCCGACGCCGGCCTGCCGCAGCGCTTCCCCGCCGCTGGCCCCGACCGCGAAGCCGCGCTCGACCGCATAGTCCCCGTCAAATGCCGCCGCCCGCTGCCCCCCGGCCGCGAGATGGCGCTCGTCTGGGACGCACGCATCAGCCAGGCTGGCGTCCCCAGCCGCACCGCGGGCCGCGACCAGCGCTTCGACCACGACGTGCGCCCCGCATTCACCGCCAAAATGTCGTGCAGCCGCATCAATCCGCAGGCCGGCTGCAACCCGATCAAGGATGTGACGCTCAGCTTTGCCTCGCCCGTCTCGCGCGAAACGATCCTCGCCGCTACGCTCAACACGAGCGACGGCAAAAAACTGACGCCAAAGATCGACGACGACGACAAGAATGACGCCTGGCTGACGAGTGTCCGCTTCACCGGCCCGCTGCCGCAAAATGTCGACGCGACGCTCGTCCTGCCCGCCGACGTCACCGACCAGAGCGGCCGCAAGCTGCAAAATCAGTCGAACTTCCCGCTGAAATTCCACATCGACCGCGCCCCGCCGCTCGTCAAATTCGCCGCCGAATTCGGCATTCTCGAGGCGGGCGAAGGCGGCGTGCTGCCCGTCACCGTGCGCGGCGTCGAAGGCACGATGGTTCAGTCGAAACTCAAAATGCCCGCGACCGCGCTCAAGGTCGGCGACGATGACGCCGCGATCGCACGCTGGCTGAAGCGCGTCGACGACGCCGACGACACCGACTATCGCGAGGAAAAGGACCGCACCGGCAAAGAAGTAACGGTCAATTACACCGGCACCAAATCGGTCTTCGCCGACGCCCCCGCGGGCGGCGAACGCCGCGAAATGCAGCTGTCGCCTCCCGGCGGCGGCAAGGAATTCGAAGTCGTCGGTATCCCGCTGACCGAAAAGGGCTTCCACGTCGTCGAAATCGCCAGCCCCGAACTCGGCGCCGCGCTGCTCGGGCGGAAATCGACGCGCTATGTCGCGACCGCCGCGCTCGTCACCAACATGGCGGTACATTTCAAATGGGGCCGCGAGGGCTCGCTCGCATGGGTGACCGCGCTCGATACCGGGCTTCCCGTCGCGGGCGCCGAAATCCGCGTTTCGGACAGCTGCACCGGGCGCCTGCTCGCGCGCGGCACCGCCGACAAGGCGGGGCGCCTCGCCTTTGCCGGCGGCTTGCCCCAGCCCGAAACCTATTCGAGCTGCGAGGAAGATCCCGATCCGTCGACCAGCGAAGGCCATGCGCTGATGGTCAGCGCGCGCGCGGGCGATGATTTCAGCTTCACGCTCACCGACTGGGGCGACGGCATCCGCCCCTATGACTTCGACCTTCCCTATGGCTGGTCGGAGCGCAACGACATACTCCATACCGTGTTCGACCGCGCGCTCGTGAAAGCGGGCGAGACGGTGCATATGAAGCATCTGCTCCGCCGCCCCGTGGGTACGGGCTTCACGACGCCGCAGCCGCTCGCGGGCAAATTGCGCCTCGTCCACCGCGGCTCCGACACCGAATTCGAAATGCCCTTCGCCATTGCCGCGACGGGTAGCGGCGAGACCGTCTGGAACGTCCCCGCTTCGGCGCCGATGGGCGATTATGAACTCGTGTTCGTCACCAAGGACAAGGATGGCGAAGACAAGACGATCTGGTCGGGCCAGTCGGTCAAGGTCGACGAATATCGTCTGCCGACGATGAAGGCGACGGTCACCGGACCAAAGACGTCGCCCGTGCGTCCGACCGCGGTGCCGCTGTCGCTGTTCGTCGGCTATCTGTCGGGCGGCCCCGCCCCCAACATCCCCGTCGAGCTGCGCACCAACTTCCAGTCGAGCTGGTCGCCGCCGCAGGATTACAAGGATTGGGATTTCGACGGCCAGCCGGTCAAGGAAGGCGTCGTCCAGCTCGACGACAGCGGCGACGAACCCTCCGCAGACCTGCCGCTCGCGCGCTCGGTGCCGTTGAAGCTCGACGCCAATGGCGCGGCAACGACGAGCGTCGCGGTCGACCAGCCGATCACCGAACCGACGCTGATGGCGGTCGAAATGGATTATGAAGACGCCAATGGCGAGACGCTGACCTCCAGCCGCCGTATCACCCTCTATCCGTCCGCCGTTCGCCTCGGACTCAAGACCGACGGCTGGCTGATGCGCGACAATGATCTGCGCCTCAATTTCATCGCCCTCGACCTCGACGGCAAGCCGATTGCGGGCAAGCGCGTGCAGGTTGCGCTCTATAATCGCGAGATCATCACCGCGCGCCGCCGCCTGATCGGCGGCTTCTACGCCTATGACAATCAGATGCGCACGACGCGCCTCGATACGACCTGCACCGCGACGACTGACAAGCTCGGCCGCGCAAGCTGCGCGATGGCGCCCGGCATTTCGGGCGAAGTCACCGTTGTCGCGACGACGGTCGACGCCGACGGCAATGAAGCGCGCGCCGTCCGGTCTGTCTGGCTCGCGGGCGACAATGAATGGTGGTTCGGCGGCGACAATGGCGACCGCATGGACGTCATCGCCGAAAAGCCGCGCTATGCCGCGGGCGACACCGCCAGCTTCCAGGTCCGTATGCCGTTTCGCGAAGCGACCGCGCTCGTCACTGTCGAACGCGAAGGCGTGTTGTCGAGCTTCGTCGTGCCGCTGAAGGGCACCAACCCCGTCGTGAAGGTCAAGCTTCCCGCAACCTATGCTCCCGACGTCTATGTCTCGGTGATGGCGGTACGCGGGCGCGTGACCGGCGGCGAAAGCTGGTTCCGCACGATGAAGCGCGCGGTCGGTTTCAAGATCGAGAATAGCGAGGGCGCGCCGCCGACCGCTTTGGTCGATCTCGCCAAGCCGAGCTATCGCATGGGCATCGCGCGCATCAAGGTTGGCTGGGAAGGCCATCAGCTTGGCGTGAAGGTGTCAGCCGACAAGGAAAAATATTCGGTCCGCGAGACCGCCAAAGTCGCGATCGAGGTCAAGACGCCGGGCGGCAAGGCACCCAAAAATGCCGATGTCGCCTTTGCGGCGGTCGACGAAGCCTTGCTCCAGCTTGCGCCGAACGAAAGCTGGCAGGTCATCGACGCGATGATGGGCGAACGCACGCTCGACGTGCTTACCTCGACCGCGCAGATGCAGGTTGTCGGCAAGCGCCATTATGGCCGCAAGGCGCTCGAACCGGGCGGCGGCGGCGGCGGCGATCTGTCGGGCCTGACGCGCGAGGATTTCCGCCCCGTGCTTCTGTGGAAGGGCAATGTTCCGCTCGACGCCAAGGGCCGCGCGACGGTCGACGTGCCGCTCAGCGACAATCTGTCGGGCTTCCGTCTCGTCGCGATCGCGACCGATGGATCGCAATATTTCGGCACCGGCGAGACCACCGTCCGCACCGTGCAGGATCTCGGCATCTTTGCCGGGATGCCCGAACTGGTGCGAACCGGCGACACCTATGACGCGCGCTTCACGCTGCGCAATGGCACCGACAAGCCGATGGAGGTCACCGCGACCCCGACGCTGTCGCCCGCCGTCGCCACCGCGCCGCCGCTGACCGTCACGATCCCCGCGGGCGGCGCCGTGCCGATCAGCTGGTCGATGACCGCGCCCGAAACAACCGGTCCGATCGAATGGACGGTCGAGGCAGTCGCCAAGGGCGGCAAGCAGCGCGACCGGCTCGTCTTCGAACAGACCGTCGAACCCGCGGTCCCGGTCGAAACCTGGGCTGCCAGCCTGTTCCGCGTCGGTCCCAATACGACGCTGCCGATCGGCATCCCGGCGGGCGCGCTGCCCGGCGGTTATGTCGATATCGCACTTGCGGGCACGCTCGCACCGCCGCTCACCGGCGTGCGCGACTATATGAGCGCCTATCCGTATAATTGCTTCGAACAGTCGACCTCGCGCGCAATTGCGCTTGGCGACATCGGGCGCTGGCAGGCACTTGCCGGCGCGATGCCGACCTATCTCGATGACGACGGGCTGCTGCGCTATTGGCCGAACGAGCGGCTCGAAGGGTCGATCGAACTCACCGCCTATGTGCTCAGCATCACCGCGGCGAATGGCTTCGCGATCCCCGATGCGTCAAAGGCCAAGATGGTCAAGGCGTTGCAGGCGGTCGTCGATGGGCGCCTCACGCGCAAAGGTTACGGCCCTTACGACATCCGCCCGGTCCGCATCGCCGCACTGGCGGCGCTCGCACGCAACAATGCGTCGAGCGCGCAACTCGTGTCCGCGATCGACGTCGCGCCGATCGATATGGCCACCGGCACGCTTGCCGACTGGCTCGTCGCGATCGAACGCACCCCCGGCGTCCGCAATGCGCCTGCGCTGCGTACGGCGGCCGAGGCCGAGCTTCGCAAGCGTCTCGTCTACGAAGGCACGCGCCTCGACCTCGTCGACGATGCCAAGGCGCCCTGGTGGATGATGACCAGCGGCGACGAAATGGCGATCAAGGCATTGGAAGCCGTGCTGGGCCGCAAGGGCTGGGAAGATGACGCAGGCAAGTTGATGGTCGGCGTCGCGCAGCGCCAGCGCAAAGGCCATTGGGATACCACGCCCGCCAACGCCTGGGGCGCGGTCACCGTTCGCCGTTTTGCCGAACTCTATCCGGCGAATGCGATCACTGGCGTCACCAACATCAGCCTCGCGGGCGGCACCGCCTCGCAAAGCTGGCCGCTGCCGGCAGAGCCGGTGTCGCCGCTCCGCGTCGCGCTCGCCGCCGCAACGATGAGCCTCAAGCATGACGGCACCGGCGCCCCATGGGCCACGGTCAGCGTC
>JAURVS010000472.1 GCA_030655355.1 Sphingopyxis sp. | reverse complement strand
GTCAGGCCCAGCGCGCAAATGCCGGCGAACAGCACCCATCCAGCAATAGTGTTGTTGCGATTGTCCATGCTCATGCAGCCCCGTTAGCTGACGCCCGTGTGCCGGGCGCATATTTGATTTGGACGCTCCCTTACTGGCGCGGCGACGGCGGCGCAAGAGGATGAAATCGCCTAAGGGTCTGCAACCGGGCCAGTTGCGTGAAGTGCACCGGCTCGCTATGCGCCGCGGCTTGGGCTTGGGAAGGCAATCATGGGCAGTTATTCGGCTTCGGCACAGCATCTGGTCGACGAAATGCGCGCGGCAGCGCTCGCCGAACCGGCACGCGGGTTGGCCTTTCAGGGCGCGCCGGGAGCGAACAGCGATCTGGCTGCGCGCGAATATGACGCCAATTCGCTGCCGATGCCCTGTTACGCGTTCGAGGATGCGATCGATGCCGTGCGCGAAGGCCGCGTCGACCGCGCAATCATCCCGATCGAAAACAGCCTGCACGGCCGCGTCGCCGACATTCATTTCCTGCTTCCCGAATCCGGCCTGTCGATCGTCGGCGAGCATTTCCTGCCAATCCGCTACGGCCTGATGAGCCGCGACCTTGGTCCGGTAACGCGCGCGATGAGCCATGAGCAAGCGCTCGGCCAGTGCCGCCACTGGCTCCGTGCGAACAATATCGCGCCGGTTGCGCACAGCGACACCGCGGGCGCAGCAGCCTGGGTCGCCGACAGCGACGAAGTCGGACTCGCCGCGCTCGCGCCGCCGCACGCTGCCGAAATCTATGGTCTGACGCTCCACGGCACCGGGATGGAAGATGCCGACCATAATACGACGCGCTTCGTCATCCTCGCGCGCGAGCCACTGACCGATTTCACCGCAATCAAGGGGCCGGTGATGACGACCTTCATGTTCGAGGTGAAGAATGTCCCCGCGGCGCTCTACAAAGCGCTCGGCGGCTTTGCGACGAACGGGGTCAATATGACCAAGCTCGAAAGCTATCAGACCGGCGACAGCTTCGCCGCGACGCAATTTTATTGCGATGTCGTCGGCGCGCCCGGCGAGGAACGGATCGACCGCGCGCTTGAGGAGCTCGATTTCCAGACCAAGTCGCTGCGCCTGCTCGGCACTTATGCCCAAGCGCGGATGCGCGGCTAAGCTTTAGGCCCGGCGGATGCGAGGTTAGACTTTAAGCCCCGCGGCGACGTAGCATCCTTGCGGTCGCCGAGGTTTGCACAATGAACAGCGTGACGAGGATGCTCGACACGACCAGCGCGATCAGGTCGAAAGCCGAGAAATTGGTGCCGCGAATATCTCCGCCACCGACGATCGGCATCGCAATCGTCATCGCCATCAGCATCAGCCGCAATTCGGTCGGCCCGCCAGCCATATAGGACAGGCGGAACTCGCCGACGACCTTGGCGGCAATGAAAGTGTGGATCGACAGCAGGAAATAACCGATGACCGCCATCAGCGCGACGTCGAGCCGCATATAGGGGCTCATCCCGATCGCGCTGATCATCAGCAACGTCGCCAGCGCATCGACGCTATGGTCGACGAAATAGCCATAGTTGGGCCGCTCGATCCCGCGCCAGCGCGCAAGGCTGCCGTCGAGGGAATCGCCAAACCAGTTGACCACATAGCCGATGAGCGACAGCCCGAGCCATTCGCTGTTGAACCAGCTGAGCACATAACCCGCTGCAACCAGCACCGCCCCGGCAAAGCCGAGCGTCGTCAACTGATCGGGAGTCACCCAGCCGGGAAGGCGCGCGCAGAGCCAGTTGAGCAAGCGGCGTTCGCTGCGAGCAAGAATATTCTGCTGGATGCGGACCGGCGCCTTGGCGACGGGTTCGAACTTGCTCATGAGGACCCTTTGTTGCCGACTGTCACAAAAGCGACAGCCAGATGTCATGGCGTCGTCATAGAGACAAAGTGTCGCGGGCGAAAGGGCATGACGTTCGGCGCAGCGCGTGCGGACGCCGGTCAGTCTCGCTGCGGGGCGGTTTCACCCCGGCGCAGCGGCGTCAGTCCTGCCAGGGACCGATTTCGCCGACTTCGCCGACCGTGCGGTAACGGACCGCTTCGTCGACCCATGCGACTTCCCACATCGGGGCCGGACGCGCCCATTCGCCGATCACGAACAAGGGCAGTTTGTTCGCCGCGACAAAGGCGAGGTCGTCCGAAGTCGGGCCGGGCACGATCGTTTCGGACCGCTGGTGCAGCCGGACAACCGCCAGCGTCGTGGGCGGCGGCGCCGGCAGCGACTGGCGCGTCGGAAAGCCAATGCTCGCCGCGATCACCGGAAAGCCCTTGTCGTCGCGCGCGATCAGCAGCACCTTGTCGGCGGTCGCATAAGGCCCGCCGACCGGTCTGCCCACGACCTTGCGCCCCGCGATCGCTGCAAATTCGCGCAGATCATTGTCGGCAAGCGGAGATGGGCGCGCGGGCGCCGCCGTCGCTGCGGGTGGCGGAGGCGCCGCGACGGGATCGGCGGTGAACGCCGCAACGAACAAAAGCACGGCGATCAATGCGCTTCGCCCCAGCTCTTGCCGATGCCGACTTCGACTTCGAGTGGCACCGAGAGTTTGAGCACGGGCTCGGCGGCGCCCGACATCACTGCGCGGATCACCGCGCCGGCGGCTTCGGCCTTGTCCTCGGGCGCCTCGAACACCAGTTCGTCGTGGACCTGCAACAGCATCTTCACGTCCGAAAGCCCGGCGTCGGCGAGCGCTTGCGGCATCCGCGCCATCGCGCGCTTGATCAGGTCGGCGCTCGTACCCTGGATCGGGGCGTTGATCGCGGCGCGTTCGCTGCCCGCACGTTCATTCTGGTTCGCCGCCTTGATGCGCGGGAACCAGGTTTTGCGGCCGAACAATGTCTCGGTGTACCCCTTGGCGCGGACGCTTTCGAGCGTGTCGGTGATATAATCCGAAATTCCCGGAAACCGCTCGAAATAGCGCGCGATCAGCGCCTGTGCTTCGTCGGGCGTGACTTCCAGCCGACCCGCAAGACCCCAGCGCGAAATGCCGTAGAGGATCGAAAAATTGACCGTCTTCGCCTTGCCGCGCGTGTCGCGGTTGACCTCGCCGAACAATTCGATTGCGGTCGCGCTGTGAATATCGTCGCCGCGGGCAAAGGCTTCCTTGAGCTCGGGGACGTCGGCCATATGCGCGGCAAGCCTCAGCTCGATCTGGCTATAGTCGGCGGCGATCAGCACATGCCCCGGCGCGGCGATGAATGCGTCGCGGATCTGACGGCCGGTTTCGGTGCGGATCGGGATATTCTGCAAATTCGGATCGGTCGACGACAACCGCCCGGTCTGCGCGCCGACAAGGCTGTAGCTCGTATGGACGCGGCCAGTCGTCGCGTTGATCTGTTGCTGAAGCGCGTCGGTATAGGTCGATTTCAGTTTCGCAAGCTGACGCCATTCCAGAATCTTCCGCGCAATCGGCACGCCATCGCGTTCGAGCCGTTCGAGCTCGCTAAGGTCGGTCGACCAGTCGCCCGACTTGCCCTTGCGTCCACCCTTAAGCCCGAGCTTGTCGAACAGGATTTCGCCGAGTTGTTTCGGACTTCCGATCGCGAAAGGCTGACCCGCGAGTGCGTGGATTTCGCCCTCGATGCGCAGCATCTCGGTCGCAAATTCGCCCGACAGCCGCGCGAGATATTCGCGGTCGACCATGATGCCGGCGCGCTCCATCCGCTCAACGATCGCGGCGAGCGGGCGGTCGACCATTTCATAGACGCGCGTCCCGCCCTCGATCGGCAAGCGCAGCTTGAGCAGCTTCCACAGCCGAAGCGCGACATCGGCATCCTCGGCGGCATATTCGGTTGCGCGGTCGAGTTGCACCTCGGCAAAGCTGATCTGCGATTTGCCGCTGCCGCACATGTCCTTGAACGTCAGGCAGGTGTGGTCGAGGTGAAGCTTGGCAAGTTCGTCGAGCCCGTGCTGGTGTTTTCCGGCATCGAGCGCAAAGCTCATCACCAGCGTATCGTCATAGGGCGCGACGGTCAGCCCATGCTGCGCGAGCACGCCAATATCATATTTGAGATTGTGCCCGATCTTCAGCACCGCATCGTCGGCGAACAGCGTCGCGAGCCGCGCGAGCGCCTGATCGATCGCAATCTGATCGGGCTTTTCGGCGAACATGTCGGTGCCGCCATGACCCACCGGGATATAACAGGCGCGGCCGGGCGCGGTTGCCAGGCTGACGCCGACGAGGCGGCCGGTGACGCTGTCGAGGCTTGCGGTTTCGGTGTCGAAGCCCACGACATGCGCCGTGCGCGCTTCGGCGATCCAGCGGTCGAGCGCTTCGATCGTGGTCACGCATTCATAGAGCGATCGATCGATCGCAGGCATCGGCGGCAGCGCGGGCGTCGAGGGGCCAGCAGGCGCGGACGCCACCGGCGCGGCATTGGCGCGCGGGAAGGTCGGCGGCCCGCCGGGCGTCGCGCCGAGGTCGAGCTTCGCCGAAAGCGAGCGGAAGCCATGTTCGTCGAGGAAGGTCTTGAGCGGTTCGGGCGGAATCGCGCCGAGCTTGAGGTCG
>JAURVS010000471.1 GCA_030655355.1 Sphingopyxis sp. | reverse complement strand
GTCCCTGCCTATGTCCGTCGTTACCCCTTCCTTCTCGCGCGGCTTCAGCCCGATTCGGAAGATTTGTCGCTGTGCTTTGACCCCAGCTCGAACGCGCTCGGCAAATTCGACGAAGGTGACGCAATGTTTGTCGACGGCCAGCCGTCGGAGCAGGTTCAGCAGGTCCTCGAATTCTGCAAGAATTTCGAAGAAGCAGGCCAGCGCACCGGCTTTTTCATGGAAGAGCTGAAGAAGGCCGACCTTTTGATGGATGGCGAAGTCGCTATTCAGCAGGAAGGCAATGACAAGCCTTACGTATATCGTGGCTTCCAGATGGTCGATGAAAACAAGCTGCGCGAACTGCGTGGCGATGTTCTCCGCAAGCTGATGCAGAACGGCATTCTGGCCCTGATTTTCGCACATCTTTTCTCGCTTCAGCTGATGCGCGAAGTGTTTGCCGAGCAGATCAAGACGGGCAAAGTGCCGCTCAACGTCGACCTGCCTGCCGCCTGATAACGAAAAAACGAAACGGCCGCCGCGGCATTGACCCGCGGTGGCCGTTTTGGCTACTTGGCCGTGTTTAGCGCATCACTCGCGCCAATATACCGGGCAAAGCGCGATCATGCGGATCGTGCGAGCCACCCGATGGCTCAAAAATCGACTGCTATCCCTTTCAATTCCCAATCGCCATAGCGGACGGGGTTACGCCCTCCGGGCTGGTCCTCCGCCTTTTCCTCCTGAATGGGCGCTGGCGCGGGAAGCGAACTATTAACCCAGCCCACCGGCGGTTTCACGGATGCAGGGCGCTTTACAGCGCGCGGCGTTCCGCCGATGGTGGCATTCTGGCTGCTGTCGGTTGTCATGACCGTTATATAGGATTTTTCATGCGCCACGCCAACCACACCATTGCCGCTCGTGGCTGACCGTCGCTCACGGCCCACGGGCGAGGCCGACCCGGCCGGAACGGCCACACGGCGCGCCGCCTTGCGTCTCGTCGATGCCGTCCTGCGCCGCGGCGACCCGCTCGATGTCGCGATGCATGCGGCCGCGCACGGCCTGACGGGTGCCGATCGCGCTTTTGCTGTGGCAATCGCGTCCGAAACGCTCCGCTGGATGGTCGATCTCGACGGGCTGATCAACGGCGCCACGAGGCAAATTCTGCCTGACGATGTGAAATCGCGTGCCGTCTTGCGGATCGCGCTCGCGCAGTTGCTTGTCCTCAAGAGTCCCGGCCATGCCGTCGTCTCGACGGCCCTTCCGCTCGTCGCGGGCGGACCGCGGCGGCTTGTCCACGCAATCTTGTCGCGCGCGCAGAAGGAAGAGTGGCAGCTTCCCGACCGCGCCACCCTGCCCCTCCCCACCGCTGAGCGGTGGGCAGAGGAGTGGAACTTGGCGATGGTCGAAGCCGCCGAGGGTAGTTGGAGCGCGCCGCCGCCAATCGACCTTAGTTTCGCGGCCGAACCGGGCGCAGAAGAATGGCCCGATGCCGTCACGCTTGCACCGCGCCATCGCCGCTTGCCACGCGGTCAGGCCGTCGAAGCGATGCCAGGCTTTAGCGAAGGCAGCTGGTGGGTGCAGGATCTCGCGGCGGGCCTGCCCGCGCGGCTTCTGGGTAGTGGTGAAGGCCGGACGGTGCTCGACCTTTGCGCCGCGCCGGGCGGCAAGACGATGCAGCTCGCGGCGGCAGGGTGGAATGTCGTCGCCGTGGATTCCAGTGCAAAGCGGCTCGATCGGCTGCGCGCCAATATCGACCGCACCGGCCTGTCGGTCGATATCGTGCAAGGCGACATTCGGTCGTGGGCGCCCGACGGGCAAGCCGATGCGGTCCTGCTCGACGCACCCTGCTCGGCGACCGGCATCTTCCGCCGCCACCCCGACGTGCTGCATCGCATCGAACCCCGCCACATCGCCGAGATGGCTACGCTGCAGACCGAGTTGCTCGCGCGCGCGGCACGCTGGGTCAAGCCGGCCGGCACTTTGGTCTATGCGACCTGTTCGCTCGAACGGGCCGAGGGCGAGGATCAGGTGTCGGCCTTCCTCGCTTCGCACGCCGGATGGGCGATCGATCCCGCCCGCGCCGATGAATTGCCATCCGGCATCGCACCCGATGGCGAAGGCTTGATCCGCACGCTCCCCAATATGCTGGACGATGCGGGCGGTCTCGATGGATTTTTCGTCGCGCGGCTGCGCGCACCGTCAGACTGAGCGACGCGACAGGCGATAAAGAGCGAGCTCGCCATAATCTTTGGCGAGCCGCACTTTGCCGACATAATCGCAATCGAAATCGCGCGCATTGCCGAGCGCCAGCATCGCCGCGAGGGGCTGGGTGCAATAAACTTGCCCGACCAATGTGACAGGCTCGATCCGCGCCGTCCGCGTCACTTCGGTGCCATACCATAGCTCATTGCCGACCACAGGATCGACGCCGCGATAGATGGGACCGAAATGAATGCCTGTCCGCATTCCGGCTTTCTGCCCGTCGAGCCCGAGCCCCGGCGGCAACACGTTGAGCCTCTCCTGCATCGCCAGCGCGATCCGAGCCGCAGTCGCCGGCTCGTCGATGATCGCGTAGACGGCGTCGCCCCATGTGTTGCGGAACAAGACGGCATCGCCGAAATCGTCGAGGACGCGTCCGATCCCGCCCATCACCTCGTTTGCAAAGATCGGAAGCTCGGCTTCCCCCAATTTTGAAAAGCCTGCAAAATCGGCGAACAGGATCGCGTAGAGCCCGCGCCGCGTGCCTTCGGGAGGCTTCGGCGCGGGAGGAAATTCCAGATTGCGGTCGAGATCGCCAACCGGGATCGTCAACGTCTCACCGCCATGCTTTTGCCAAAGCGCGATATCAGCGTTGGTCCCAGCGATAACGGCCGAAGGACGCGCCGCAATGGCGGGATCTACCACGGCAAGCTGGACCGCGACGGTCTCAAGTTCGCGGGCGCGAAGCTTGGCAAGCCCCATCGCGGTATGCGAGCCGAGAATGAACTGGCAGTCGTCGCTCACATAGCGCGAACTGCTCGCGAAATGGACCATCGCGGCGCGGTCGCGGCAATCGATATAGCGCGCACGCCAATCTTCGCCGCCCGAAACGACCGATTGGGCGATGAAATCATCCTCGGCGAAAGGCAGCACGATCGTCAGGTCTATTCCGCGTGCGAGCGCCTCTTCGGCGAACAAGATGTCAGCGCCGCAAGCCAATGGTCCGATCAACGCCGAAAGCGGCTGCGCATCGAATGCGGCGGCGATCGCTGCGCGGGCATTTGCTTCCCCGGCTCCACCCGCGCGGAACATGCGTCCGCAGTAAACGCCAACGGGTGATGGGCGCAGCAGCTCGACGATAGCCGCGGCGTGCCCCGCATCGATCGCGCCACTCGCGGCAAGACGCGACAATTGCCGACACGTCGAGGAGCGATCCCCCGCACGCGTAGTCGCCTGCGCTTTGGCGGTCTCTGCGTGGCGCAGAGCCTCATCTCCACGATTGAGCAAAAGCAGCGCCTCGACGAGCGTCGCCTGATCCCAATAATTGTCGCCCGCACCGTTGGCGGCAATCGGTTCGGCCAGCGCCGCCGCGCGCTCGCGCTCGCCCAGCAGAGCGTAGAGGCTAGCGGCATTGATCGCAGGGAAGGACGCTCGCGAAAGCTGCCACGCATGATCATAAGCCGCAGCCGCCTGTCCAAGCAGCGCCGCGCGGCGGCCATCCGCTCGGTCGAATGCGGCGTCCTTCCAGATCCGCCCCGCGAGCGCGAGGCTGTCGACGTCCTCCGACGTCGCAAGGCCAAGCTGCTCGTAAAGATGCATCGCGCCCAAACTGTCGCCCGATGCAGCGAGCGCCCGCACCATCAGATAGCGAAGCTGCGCGCTGTCGATGCCGCCGTGCTGCGCCGCTGCGGCGCAATCAAACGCGCTGAGCGCATCTCCCTGTCCCAACCGGTGCGCAACTTCGGCTTCGACGGCCTTCGCGGGGTCCGCCGAGACGGTCATTGCGCGGCGGTTTCGGCCGTTTTCAGCAACGCGACATTGGCTTTCTCGATGGCGGACAAATCGACATTGTCGCTGGTCGCACGATACCAGTTGAACTGGCTAAAATGCGCGCGCAGCGCCGGATCGCTGAACCGGAAACCCCGCCGCGCATAAATCTCGTTCCGTGCAAAACGCAGCTCGTTCGCGCTGTAATTTCCAAGTTCGTCAGCCGACAAAAGCCGGTCGGAGGAATCGGGGATGACGACACCGCTTCCGCCAACGCCGGTCGGTGGGGGCACATTAGACGCTTGCGCGCCGCCCTCGATTAAACGGATATATTTGCGGAACATAAAGCCGTTCGTGCCATCGGCCTTCCGTACCCGCCACCATTGGCCGGACTGCTGATAAGTCAGGATTTTTTCGCCTTCGAGCACTTTGCCGATGATCGCGGCTTTCGTACTCGGCTCCGACCGGATGTTGGTGAAACCATCGGGGTCGTCGATCACCGCTGCAAGCGTAAACGCCTCCGCAGGCGCCGCAGCACTGTCGGTCGAAGTATCGGCTGGCGGCATAACGGTTTCGCTGCTCGATGCTGCCACCGTCGCCGCTTCGGGCGCCGTCGATGCAGGTTGCAAAAGCTTCCATGCTAGTAGCGCAACGGCGATGGCTGCCAGCCCAAGCAACGCCCAAGGCAAGATGGATGATTTCTGCGCCGGAGGCGGCGCCTGCCAATCGGTCGGAGGGGTCGGCGCTTGAACAGGAGTCGGCGCAGGCGCCGCGGCTGCAGCAGGCACCGCTTCGCGTCCGCAAAGCTCCTCGAGGCTCGTCAGCACTTTGCGCCAGGCGCTGTGCCCCGGATCGCCGTTCCAGTCTCTCAGATCGGCGAACTGTATCTGGTTGAAGGGCAGCGGCGGCATCACATCGTCGATCGCTGTCTGCACCAGCTTCTTTTGATTGCGCGCGACGTCGGCCTCGGCGCGCACCCATTCGGACTGCGCCGACGCCTGCGACCAGACGACGATCGCAGCCTTGGCGTTGCCGATCTTTTCGGTGATCACATCGCCATAGGACCGATGCGGCGGCAACTCGGCATCCCACCACACGTCGTAACCCGCCGCAGTTACAGCAGCGGCAATATCGGCAACCCGCGCCTTGTTCTCGCGCGAATAGGAAATGAAGACGTCGACCATCGGCTAGCCCCTTGTTTCAGCGAGGCTAGCTGTCGGCCGCGCGATTCGCCAGCCCGCCCTGCATCAATGCCTTTGCCAGCCGGAAGGCACGCGCAGGCCGCCCCTCTGCAAGGCACCGTACAACGGCACGTATCCCGCTGCCCTTGGTGCCACGCGCGACGGCGGTGCAATAGTGGGCGAACTCGGCATCGTTCATGCTTGCTACGGCATAACGGTGAGCGAATAATATCTCCGCTTCCACCTCCGCGGAAACGCCTGCCCGACCCAGCACGCGATCGAGTTCGGACAGCATCGGCAGGACGTCCGCGTCCGCAAAGGGGTCGGGTCTTCCCGCCAGTCTCTCGCGATGCGCGAGCCGCGCATAAGCGGCCTGTCGTGTCTGTACGCTGTGATTCAGCACGCTCATCTGTCCGGGCGACCTGCGATACAGCAGCAGGGCCTCGGGCAAATTGTCGATGCAGGCGATCTGCGAAAGGCGAAGGAAAAGATCATAATCCTCGCAATAGCGAAACGCCTCCCGGTACAGCCCTGCATCGCGCAGCACCTTAGTGCGGAACATGGCGGTCGGGTTGGCGATCGGTTGCCGCTGTTCGAGTTCGGCGTGTACCAGCGCGGTCCCAACCGGCATCGCCACGCCGCCCGATAAAGCCCGTCCCGCCTCGTCGATCTCGACAAACTGCGTTCCGAGGGCGCCCAATTGGACATCCGCCTCCATGCGTTCGAGCTGGCGGGCAAAACGGTCAGGCAACGCGATGTCGTCGGCGTCCATCCTGGCAACAAAGGGCGTGTCGACCAGCGCAAGCATCCGGTTCAGACTGGCCACGATCCCGCGGTTCTCCTGCTGGATCAGATATATCCGGCGATCGCGCTGCGCCTGCTCAGCGACGAGGTCACCAGTCCCGTCAGTCGAGCCATCATCGACGATATAAAAGACGAAATCGCCGAATGTTTGCGTCAGAATCGAGTCTACCGCCGTGCCTACGAAGGACCGGGAATTATAGACCGGCATGACAACGCTTAGCCGCGATGCGGACATGGGCTCGCTTTCGGACGCGCCCGGGTGCCCGAGCGATACTCAACTGGCGCCTAGAAGCGCGTCCGTGCATCGTCAACTTATCGATACGTCGGCGTCAGAAGACCGCCTTGGGGGCATCCTCCTTCATCATCGCTGCGCGCACCAT
>JAURVS010000342.1 GCA_030655355.1 Sphingopyxis sp. | reverse complement strand
CCATGCGCGTCGAGCATCTTTTCAGCGTGGCCGAGATGATGCGTGAGGTCCTGACAGTCGGTGCAATGGCATATGACATGGTCGCCCTGATCGGGACCGACGTCGCGCAGCATTCCCGAGACGGCGCCGCATTCGCAGGCGAAGGAGAGGTCTTTAGAAGCGATGTCGAAGGGAGAGTGCGCCATGCGGTCCTCAATTCGTCATTGCGCGGAGCGAAGCAATCCAGAGCGGCTTCTCACACTCTGGATTGCTTCGTCGCTATGCTCATCGCAATGACGAGGCGATGGCTCAGTTCTTCGCTTTGTCGACCAGCTGGTTCTTCGCGATCCACGGCATCATGGCGCGCAGTTCGCCGCCGACCTGTTCGATCTGATGCGCGGCCGCAGCCTTGCGGCTCGCTTTCAGTTCGGGCTGACCGGCCTGATTGTCGAGCACGAAATCCTTCACGAAGCGGCCCGACTGAATGTCCTGGAGGACGCGCTTCATTTCCTTCTTCGTTTCCTCGGTGATGATGCGCGGACCCGTTTTGATGTCGCCATATTCGGCGGTGTTCGAAATCGAATAGCGCATGTTCGCGATGCCGCCTTCATAGAGAAGATCGACGATCAGCTTGGTTTCGTGGAGGCATTCGAAATAGGCCATTTCGGGGGCGTAGCCCGCCTCGACGAGCGTTTCGAAGCCCGCCTGGATCAGGTGGGTGATGCCGCCGCAGAGCACGGCCTGTTCGCCGAACAGATCGGTTTCGCACTCTTCCTTGAACGTCGTTTCGATGACGCCGCTGCGGCCGCCGCCGACTGCCGAGGCATAGGAGAGAGCGAGCGCCTTGGCATAGCCGTTGCCGCTGTTGCCGCTGGCTTCCTGCGCGACCGCGATCAGGCAGGGAACGCCGCCGCCCTTTTGATATTCGCTGCGCACGGTGTGGCCGGGGCCTTTCGGGGCGACCATGAAGACGTCGATGTCGGGGCGCGCATCGATCAAGCCGAAGTGGATGTTGAGGCCATGCGCGAAGGCGAGCGCGGCGCCGGGCTTCATGTTCGGGCCGAGGTCGTCGGCGTAGATTTTCGCCTGATGCTCATCTGGGGCGGCGACCATGATGACGTCGGCCCACTCAGCCGCTTCCTTGTTCGAAAGCACTTTGAAGCCGGCCGCTTCGGCCTTTTTCGCGGTAGCCGAGCCGGCACGCAGCGCGATCGCGACTTCGGTGACGCCGCTGTCGCGGAGATTCTGTGCATGGGCGTGGCCTTGGCTGCCGTAGCCGACAACGGCGACCTTCTTGCCCTTGATCAGATCCTGGTCAGCGTCGCGATCATAATAGACTTGCATGTCATTCTTCCCTGCTAGTTTGTCGTCATGCCGGGCTTGATCCGGCATCCATGGACCCCGGACCGGGTCCGGGGTGACGAGAGTTGAACGTGATTTCGGTTATGCCGTAATTTCTAAACCGCCTCCGCCCCGCGGGCGATGGCGACGACGCCGGTGCGGCCGACTTCGACGAGGCCGCATTCGCGCATCAGCGCGATGAAGCGGTCGACCTTTTCGCTGGCGCCGGTGATTTCGAAGATGAAGCTGGTGAGCGTCGTGTCGACGACCTTGGCGCGGAAAACGTCGGCGAGGCGCAACGCTTCGATGCGCTTGTCGCCGGTGCCCGCGACTTTCACGAGCGCAATTTCGCGTTCGACATGCGCGCCCTGATCGGCAAGGTCAGTGACCTTGTGGACGGGAACGAGGCGGTCGAGCTGCGCAATGATCTGGTCAATGATCGGCGGCGGGCCCGAGGTGACGATCGTGATCCGCGACAGCGCATGGTCGGCGCTGATGTCAGCGACGGTCAGGCTCTCGATATTATAGCCGCGCGCAGTGAACAGCCCGGTGATCTTGGCGAGCACCCCGGCTTCGTTATCGACGGTGATGGCGAGCACATGGCGCTCGCCGGCTTCGGTTTTAATTTTCATGTGTTTTACACCAGTGCCTTGGCTTCGTCGTCCATCGTGCCGGTGACGTCGCTCGGCTGGAGGAGCATTTCGGTGTGGGCGGCGCCCGAGGGGATCATCGGGAAGCAGTTGGCAAGCTGTGCGACGCGGCAGTCGACGATCACCGGACCCGGCGTCTCGATCATCTGCTTGATACCGTCCTCGAGCTCGCCGAGCGTGTCGATGCGCAGGCCCGTCCAGCCATAGGCGTCGGCGAGCTTCACGAAATCGGGGAGGCTGTCCGAATAGCTGTTCGAATAGCGGCTTTCATAGGTGAGCTCCTGCCACTGGCGAACCATCCCCATCCATTCATTGTTGAGGATGAAGATTTTCACCGGCAGGCGGTACTGGCTGACCGTGCCCATTTCCTGGATGTTCATCTGAAGCGAGGCTTCGCCCGCGATGCAGATGACGAGGCGGCCCGGGTGCGCGATCTGCGCGCCGACCGAGGCGGGGAAACCATAGCCCATCGTGCCGAGGCCGCCGCTGGTAAGCCAGCGGTTGGGCGCGGCGAAGCCGAAATGCTGCGCCGCCCACATCTGGTGCTGGCCGACTTCGGTCGTGATGATCGGGTCGAGCCCGCGCGTTGCGTCGAAGAGCGCCTTCACGGCGCGCTGCGGCATGATTTCGGCGCTGGCTTCCTTCTTCTCGGGGAAGTCGAGGCAGCGCGTTGCGCGCCAGCCGTCGACGCGGCGCCACCATTCGCCAAGGTCGCGCGCCGTGTGGCCCGCCGCCTGCCAGCCCGCGATGATCGCATCGAGCGCGCGGCCGGCATCGCCGACGACAGCGAGGTCGACGGGCACGATCTTGTTGATCGAGCTGCGATCGATATCGATGTGGATTTTCTTGGAATCGGGCGAGAAGGCGTCGAGGCGGCCCGTCACACGGTCGTCGAAGCGCGCGCCGACAGCGATGATCAGATCGGCACGGTTCATCGCCATATTCGCTTCGTAGGTGCCGTGCATGCCGAGCATGCCGAGCCATTTCTCGTCATCCGACGGGAAGGCGCCGAGGCCCATGAGCGTCGAGGTGACGGGTGCGCCGGTGAGCGCGACGAGCTGGCGCAGCGCTGCGCTCGCGTCGGGACCCGCGTTGATCACGCCGCCGCCGGTGTAGAAGATCGGGCGTTCGGCCGCGGCGATCATCGCGACCGCCTGAGCAATCGCATCGGCGTCGGGTTCGACCTGCGGACGATAGCTTTTGTGCGCGATCTTTTCGGGGATCACATATTTACCGGTCGCGACCTGCACATTCTTCGGAATGTCGATCACGACGGGACCGGGACGGCCGTGCGTCGCGATATGGAAGGCCTCGTGCAGGATCGGGCCGAGACGATCGGGGTCCATGACGAGATAATTATGCTTGGTGCAATGGCGCGTGATGCCGACGGTGTCGCACTCCTGGAACGCGTCGGTGCCGATCAATGCGGTCGACACCTGCCCCGTCAGCACGACCATCGGGATCGAATCGAGCAGCGCGTCGGTGATGCCCGTGACGGCATTGGTTGCGCCGGGACCCGAGGTGACGAGCACGACGCCCGGCTTGCCCGTCGAGCGCGCATAACCCTCGGCGGCGTGCGTCGCTGCCTGCTCGTGGCGGACGAGAATATGCTGGATCGTCGGATGCTTATAGAGCGCATCGTAAATCGGAAGGACCGCGCCGCCCGGATAGCCGAACACCGTATCGACCCCGAGGTCGACCAGCGCCTGAACCACCATGTCGGCACCACTCATTTCCGTCACGACAAACTCCTTTC